>CALDKP010000401.1 GCA_937898535.1 uncultured Sphingomonadales bacterium
TGGTCATACATAACGCCTATTTCGCGCCATGCAGCAGCTTTAAAGCCGGTTATCATGTTGTTGATGCTGGTTTCAATGTGCGCCCGGTATGCCGCCATCTCCCGGTTCTTAGTCTGCGCCTGTTCGGCTTTTGCCATTTTCTTGCTCTCCTCTTCCCGTCACAAGACTGTCATCTTTGGGAACAGGTTTCAAGCATATTTACCAAACGCTATGGCAGCCCCAAAATCTTGTGATTTTGCAAGGATAAGCGCCATTTTGGGCGGTCCATGACGAAGCGCGTGGCTTCTTTTACGCTGGCGGCATTTAGCTCGGCATCGCCTTTATCCATTGGCTGGATGAGGAAATGGGCAAATTGCCATCCCTCCATGCGGTCCAAATCACTCGCCAATTGCGGCCAGACGAGTTTCAGTTCATTGCCATGATGCTGGATCACGTCGGACCCTGCCTTGGGGCTGATGCAGACCCAATCGATGCCGGGGTGAACCGCAATGGTTCCGTTGCTTTCAATGGCGATCTGAAACCCGTGCGCATGCAATGCGTCGATAATCGCATCATCGACCTGCAACATGGGCTCGCCGCCTGTGATCACGACATAGCGCGATTGCGTGCCCTCACCCCATAATGCCGCAACTTTTGCAGCAAGGTCAGCCGCGTCATAACGGCCGCCATTTTCGCCATTCATGCCGACAAAATCCGTATCGCAAAATTGGCAGATGGCCGCACTGCGATCTTCTTCGCGACCCGTCCACAAATTGCATCCGGCAAAGCGCAGAAATACCGCACGGCGGCCCGCATGAACGCCCTCGCCCTGAAGCGTCAGGAAAATCTCTTTAACCGCGTAGCTCATGCGTAGATGGTCGGATCGGGCAATCCCGCATCGGCAAAGCCCTTGGCGCGCAACCGGCAGCTGTCACAGCGGCCACAGGCTTTGTTATCGGGCGTCGGATCGTAGCAGGACCAGCTCATACCCGCATCAAGGTCAAGCCGCGCCGCTTGGGTAACAATGTCCGCCTTGCTCATGTGCAGCAACGGCGTGTGGACGCTGAAATGGTCACCTTCAACACCCGCCTTGGTGGCCAAATTGGCCATGCCTTCAAAGGCGCGGATGAATTCCGGGCGGCAATCGGGATAGCCCGAATAATCGAGCGCATTCACGCCAATCCACAAATCCCGCGCGCCGCGTGCTTCGGCCAGGCCAAGGCATAAGGAGAGGAATATCGTGTTGCGTGCAGGCACATAGGTGATCGGGATGGCGTTTTCCTCAACGCCCTCTTTGGGAACAGCAATGTCCGCGGTCAGCGCAGAGCCGCCAAAGCGTGTCAGATCAAGCGGCAGAACGATATGTTCAATCGCCCCCAAATGCGCGGCGATGGTCGCTGCACTGTCGAGTTCGATGCGGTGGCGCTGGTTATAGTCAATGGTCAGCGCGATAAGGTCATAGCCCGCCTCGCGCGCCAAGCCGGCAACAACCATTGAATCGAGGCCACCGGACAAGAGAACGATGGCAGATTTGGATTTTGCGGTCATGGCGAGACGTCTCTGTATTCAGAGAGAAGAAAAGTGGTGCACCCGGAGCGATTCGAACGCCCGGCCCTCAGATTCGTAGTCTGATGCTCTATCCAGCTGAGCTACGGGTGCACTGGAGCGCCGCTATTAGGGACGCTGGCAAAGTTGTGCAATAGCTAATTTGACCTTCAAAGCTGCTTGCAGGTCGATTTTCTGCGGATGGCATCAATCGTTGGGAAAGTGCTGGCCGGGGCGACGAGTATTCGGATCAACACTATCCCCCTGTCATAGCCAACCCGGACAGGTTCATAACCCGCTGGCGCGGTCTGCCCTGCTTTCAACAGCGCAAGCCGCGCAGCCTTGCCTTTGGTATCCCTGTCGCTGCGAACCGCCGCCACATCTGTTCGGGCATCAAATATGCTCACGGACCAATAATGGTCCGGCACAGGCTGCACATCGACCAGCACGGGGCCTTTCGACACATCAAAGACACAGGTGGAATAAGAAAGATCGGGGCTTGGCCGAACGATTGTCTGATTTTCAGCCGTTGTCATCGGCGCGAACGCGAATTGGTTGGCTGGCCCTTGTTTGCCAACTTTCATCATCGCGGCCTGCATCAACGCATAAGGCGTCGCCAGCAATGTTGCCTGATAGGCCCCAACGCCCAAGATCCCACCCGCCAATATCGGGAATATCCAACGCCGCATCATACGCACTCCTTGCGTTCAATCGTCGGCAACTTCGCCGTTTCGGGGCTTTCGATCGTCATCGCCGATGGATGGTATAGCCGAAGCGTCAGGTCAAATTTGGGGACCGAACCCGTCGGCAGCCATGTTCCAGCTTGCGCCGATGGCGCGACCGTGAACGACCAGCCACCGGCTTCATCGGTCTGAACGGCACTTGCGGGCACCGACCAACGCTTGGCGGCATTTTTCACCAGCCAGCCTTCGCCTTCATATAAGGTTACGCTCCACCAGCGGCCATCAAGCTTGCCACCGCGCACGACATACGTACAGCGCCCGTCAAGCGCGCGGCCGTCGCTGTCATTTTGTGCGGTAAAATACATCGCCTCTTTCGAAGGTAAGGCGAGCAGGCCAGTCAACGCAACCTTCGCACGCGTAAGTGTGCTGGCATCAACGGTGCCGAAGCTTTTTCCCGTCTGCCATGGTCCAATTTCAACCGTGCCATCGTTCAAGCCGCCGCGTATCGCCTGCACCGCCAAGGCACCGCCGCCCAACAGCCCCAACGTGATACAGATGCCGTATCGTTGCCACCTTTTCATAATGCTCTCCCTCGGTGGAAGGTTAGAACAAATGATTACTTGCTGGCAAGTGCCGCCTGCGCTGCGGCCAATCGCGCGATCGGCACGCGATAGGGGGAGGCGCTGACATAATCGAGGCCGACCTTTTCACAAAAGGCAATCGACGCCGGATCGCCGCCATGTTCGCCGCAAATCCCAAGCTTGATTTCAGGACGCGTTGCGCGGCCTTTGTTGGCTGCGATTTCGATGAGCTGGCCAACGCCTTCAACATCAAGGCTGACGAACGGGTCGCGGGCGTAAATGCCCTTGTCGACATAATGCGTCAGGAACCGTGCGGCATCATCGCGGCTGACGCCCAAAGTGGTTTGCGTAAGGTCATTGGTGCCAAAGCTGAAGAAGCTGCCGACTTCGGCGATTTCATCGGCCATCAATGCGGCGCGCGGCAGTTCGATCATCGTGCCGACCAGATATTCGATGCGCTTGCCCTGTTCGGCGAAGACAGCTTCTGCAGCCTTGTCGACAACGTCCTTCATCAGCTCAAGCTCGCGGCGGGTGCCGACGAGCGGGATCATGATTTCAGGCACCGGTGCGACGGCCAATGAACAGGCTGCTTCAAATATCGCGCGCGCCTGCATCTCGTAAATTTCGGGATAGGTCACGCCCAAGCGGCACCCGCGATGGCCAAGCATCGGGTTGAATTCATGCAGTTCCGCCGCGCGTTGTTTCAACACCTCGACACCCACGCCGGCAGCTGCAGCAACCTCTGCAAATTCGCTTTCCTGATGTGGCAGGAATTCATGCAATGGCGGGTCCAGCAAGCGGATGGTGACGGGAAGACCAGCCATCACTTCGAAGATCGCGGTAAAGTCCTTACGCTGTTCGGGCAGCAATTTGTCGAGCGCAACGCGGCGGCCCTTTTCATCGTCCGCCAGGATCATCTGGCGCACAGCGGTAATGCGCGCGGCATCAAAGAACATATGCTCGGTGCGGCACAAGCCAATGCCTTCTGCACCAAAATCGCGCGCAGTTTGCGCATCCAATGGCGTTTCGGCGTTGGCGCGGACTTTCATCCGGCGGCCAGCATCGGCCCATACCATCAACGTACCAAAATCACCCACCAGCTCAGGCTGCAACGTCGGGACTTCACCCGCCATCACTTCGCCGGTGGAACCATCAAGCGTGATGATATCGCCTTCATGCAACGTCCGTCCGGCGATGCGCAGCGTTTTGCCCGCAGCATCAATCTGAAGGCTGCCAGCCCCCGATACGCAGGGTCGGCCCATGCCGCGTGCGACAACGGCCGCATGGCTGGTCATGCCGCCACGTGCGGTCAGTATGCCGGTTGCGGCGTGCATGCCGTGAATGTCTTCGGGGCTGGTTTCAACGCGCACCAAAATAACGGATTCTCCGCGTTCTTTCCATTTGTCGGCGGTGTCGGCATCAAACACGATTTTGCCCGAAGCTGCGCCGGGAGAAGCTGGCAGGCCAGAGGTCAACACATCGCGCACTGCATCGGGATCCAGCGTCGGGTGCAGCAATTGGTCCAGCGCCATTGGGTCAACCCGCAGGACAGCCTCGTCGGTGGTAATGAGGCCAGCCTCGGCCATATCGACCGCGATTTTCAACGCTGCCTTCGCGGTGCGCTTGCCCGATCGGGTCTGCAGCATCCACAATTTTTCACGCTCAACGGTGAATTCAATATCCTGCATATCGCGATAATGCGTTTCGAGGATGTCGAACACGCGTGCCAGTTCGGCGTATACCGCGGGCATCGCTTCTTCCATCGACAATGGCTTGGCGCCCGCGCGTTCACGTGCCGCTTTGGTCAGATATTGCGGGGTGCGGATACCCGCGACAACATCTTCGCCCTGCGCATTGATGAGATATTCGCCATAATAGGCATTTTCGCCGGTCGCGGGATCGCGGGTGAAGGCAACGCCCGTTGCGGACGTTTCACCCATGTTGCCGAAAACCATCGCCTGCACATTGACCGCAGTGCCCCAGTCGCCGGGGATATTGTTCAACCGGCGATAGACCTTTGCCCGATCGGATTCCCATGAACCAAACACAGCGCCAACGGCGCCCCATAATTGGTCATGCACATCTTGCGGAAACGGCTTGCCCCATTCGGCCTGAACAAGGCGCTTATACTCGGCGACCAACGCCTTCAGATCATCGGCAGACAACTCGGTATCGAGATAATAGCCTTGGTCTTCCTTGGCGATTTCAAGCGCTTCTTCAAACGCGCCATGGTCGAGTTCCAACACCACATCGGCATACATTTGAATGAAGCGGCGATAGCTGTCCCACGCAAAGCGCGCGTCGCCCGACGATGTTGCTAAACCTTCTACAGTTTGGTCGTTAAGTCCCAGATTTAAAACGGTATCCATCATACCTGGCATCGAAACGCGCGCGCCGGAGCGGACGGCGACGAGGAGCGGCATGCCGGAGGTGGCGCCGAACTTGGTGCCCATGATCTTCTCCATGTTCTTCACGCCGGCTTCCATCTGGGCCTGCAGCGAGGACGGATAGGTTTTCTTGTTGGCGTAGAAGTAGGTGCAGACTTCGGTGGTGATGGTGAATCCCGGAGGCACCGGCAGTCCGATGCGGGTCATTTCCGCGAGGTTGGCGCCTTTGCCGCCGAGGAGGGGCTTCATGGAGCCGTTGCCATCTGCTTTGTTGGCACCCCAGGTGTAAACGTATTTGACGGATTTTCCGCCGGACTTGGCCGGGGCTGCTGCTTTTTTCTTGGTAGCCATTTGTGGTTCTGCTGGTTGGGTTG
>CALDKP010000402.1 GCA_937898535.1 uncultured Sphingomonadales bacterium
GACGTGATGTTCGTGACAACGGCCAACAGGCTCAATTTGCCGCAAGCGCTTTTGGACCGCATGGAAATCATCCGGTTGGAAGGCTATACCGAAGACGAGAAGCTGGAGATTGCAAAGCGACATTTGTTCGACAAGCAAGTCGAAGCCCATGGGCTGAAGCCGGAAGAGTTCTCCGTCAGCGACGATGCTCTGCGTGATCTTATCCGTTATTACACACGGGAAGCTGGTGTGCGTACGCTTGAGCGGGAAGTCGCAAAGCTGGCGCGTAAAGCGCTGCGCCGGATATTAGAAGGCAAAGCCACCAGCATTGCCATCACACCCGACAATCTCGCAGAGTTTTCGGGCGTCCGTAAATATCGCCACGATATGGGTGAGGAAGAAAACCAGATCGGTGCCGTTACGGGGCTTGCTTGGACGGAAGTTGGCGGCGAATTGCTCACCATTGAGGCTGTGACTGTTCCGGGTAAGGGCCAGATCAAGACCACCGGTAAGCTTGGCGAAGTGATGAGCGAGTCCATTCAGGCTGCCCTGAGCTACGTTAAGGCGCGCGCACCGAGCTATGGCATTAAGCCGAGCCTGTTTGGGCGCAAGGATGTCCACATCCACCTTCCCGAGGGTGCGGTGCCCAAAGACGGTCCATCGGCAGGTATCGGCATGGTGACCTGTATCGTATCAACACTGACTGGTATCGCAGTGCATCGCGATGTCGCCATGACGGGTGAAGTTACCTTGCGAGGACGCGTGCTCCCCATCGGCGGACTGAAAGAGAAGCTACTCGCGGCACTCCGGGGTGGCATCAAAACGGTGCTTATTCCGCAGGAGAACGAGAAGGATCTCGCCGACATTCCAGCCAACATCAAAGAAGGCTTGGAAATCATTCCAGTCAGCCATGTTGATCAGGTGCTGGCGCGTGCGCTGGTATCGCCTCTGGTGGCCGTGGAGTGGACGGAAGCCGATGAACTTGCTGCGGCCTTGCCGCCGACAGTTGGCGGTGAAAACGGGGCGTCGGTGACCCATTAAAGGGTGATATATCGCTTTTGGTTGTATGTTGTTGGCAAAACTGGCAGTTTTTCACAGAAAATGACGGTTTTGGGCGGATTTTTCCTTTGACAGTACCATCAATCTCATCATTATCCGCCCACCGGTTCACGCCGCGACTCAATTAAGCAATAAATTGAGTTTTATACAATTTTTGAGAGGGGGTTCCCAATATGAACAAGCAAGATCTCGTCAATGCAGTTGCAGACGCAAGCGGCCTGACCAAGGCAGATGCTGGTAAAGCAGTAGAAGCTACCTTTGAAGCAATCACTGGCGCGCTGAAGAGCGGCGGCGAAGTTCGCCTCGTTGGTTTCGGCACATTCGGCGTTGCAAAGCGTAAGGCTTCGACCGGCCGTAACCCACGTACTGGTGAACCAATGACCATCAAAGCATCGACTCAGCCTAAGTTCAAGGCTGGCAAGGCGCTTAAGGATGCCGTCAACTAAGACAAACCAAATTTATTTGGTGAAAGGGGCGGGGCGAAAGCACCCGCCCTTTTTTGTGCCCGACGTCAGCGGACATGGCCGTGGTGCAACATGGCACATATAACGCACACACAAAAACGCCGCCATGAAGGCGGCGTGATGACCGAGCTGATTTGTCCGGCTCGTTTGTTCAATAAACCCTGTTAAGCGGCGAGGCGCATTTCGCCAATGGCGCGGCCAGCGACCGGGAATGCGATAATCGTTGCAGGGGTGCGGCGGCGCATTTCACCGCACGTGATGCGACGTTCGCGCGCGACTTCGCCTGCAAATTCCATTTCGACGACTTCACGTATCCGCGGCATGGCGTTGCGCATTGTTAACACAATGACGCTGGCAGACATACCAAGCGCGATCACAAAAAGAAGGGAAGCTACGATGGTCATGGCACTGGTCCTTTCTGTTCCCCGCCAACCTATTTGGCGGGGATGTGTTTGCTCAGATATGAGCAGCGTTTGAGTCGTTGTTCACTATTTGTTCCATAATGTCAAGCGACATTTCACCAGCAAATGACATGGCATAATTTTGGGGATTATTTGTGGATAACTTCCGTGATTAGGACTGGTTCAACGGCCTTCATTTCTTCCGCGCCGTTCCGCGAACCATGCTTGCAATGCCTGTTGCGCGCAGCCGGTAAATCCATTCGATCCGTTTACCGAGCAGCTGTTGGGCAGAACCGCGCGGGCGTAGCCATCGAGGCTCTCGACGGCGGAGGTCCAGTTCCCGCCACGGACCGGTGCATCTTCGGTTTTACGCAGCGGCTCGGGAACCCGGTATCGTTCGCTTTCCGGTTGGGCAGCGCATACGACAATTTCGTCGCCTACTGCCTCGGGGCATTTGTCTGCACCGAACGTGACGAGAAACGAAATGCGTTCCGGAGGAGCGGATGCCTGTGCCGCACCAAGCGATGGGGCATGGGCGAACGCCGAGGACATATTGGTCCCCGGCGCAGCAATGAGTACAGTCAAGAAGATATAGAATTTGGAAACAGCGACACTCCCGCAAAGGTGTGTGGCCAACGTAGTTGTGCGCTGTGAACCTGATGTTAATCAACCAGTCCTGTTGAAGTGCCATTCAACCGCCTGCTGTCTTGGCACTGCGTATCATAGTTAAATCAATCGCACGAAATGATTGACGTTGCCATTGGTATCGGTTCCGACCCTGCAGCCTTCCGCGTCCCACCGGATATGGTACGCGCCGGTATCGTGGTTGATCGTGACGCAAATCGCTAAATCATTTCCGTAATTCCAACTGAATTCCCGATTTGCCCCTGCCGTCTGGCCAGCGAGGCTTAGCGACGCGAGCTGGTCTCGGTTCAGAAACATCAACGTACTAGACGATGTTGGGTAAAGCTCGCTCCATCTAGCAAACGCCACCTCTTTTGCAGCGGTTACAAACACATGCGAGTCTTTATGCGGGTCTGCTAGTGATGCCGTTCGCCATTGCCCAAAAATGTGGTCGATGTCATCCTGATCCAAGCGTAAAGAGTTGCGCAGATATGTGGCGAGCCCATCGCCGCAATATGTGTCATATCCGTTACCAATCGGTCTAATATGTTTGATCAAAAAGTCCGTCGATATAGCAGATCGGAAGAGCGTCGTGTAGGGAAAGAGTGTCTTCGCCTG
>CALDKP010000403.1 GCA_937898535.1 uncultured Sphingomonadales bacterium
GACGCTCTTCCGATCTCTGAGTCGCAACGTCGGTAAGCATGGCCCAAAGCCTGTCATTCTGAGGCAGAGACCGCTTCGGGGCTTTAAATTCGATACGGGTTCCGGTTGGCAATTTGCGGGACCATGCACACGCCTTGATGCGGTCAAGGTCGCCAGAAAGAATGATGGTTGCGCGGCTCATGCGTAGCTCCACGAATATCCGCAGTGCGTCTTGGTTTTGCCGTTACAGACTTCCCAGATGATTTTCAGGTTGCCGCCGACATCTTCCGCCGCTTCCGCCATTGACCGATACGTGACGCCATCGCCACGGACTACAGCTCGGGTAGATTTTCGATTTCGGCATTGTTCGGTTTGCAGAGACCACTGCACGTTGCCGGGCTCATAGCCGAGATCGCCATTAATTCGGTCGAGCGTGTGCTTCGGGGTTGGGCGCTCGCCCATATCCTCCAAAAACAATCCAAACGTCTTCCACCGCTCGCACACGGTAACTCCCTTGGCTCCGTACCACTTCCATTGGGTGGCCTTCGGGTTTTCACAACGAGTTCGCATGTTTACCCATGAGCTGTAGGTCGGGGTCTTGGTGTAGCCGTGCCAAGCCCCTGGAGCGTTGAGAGGTAGACGTTCGTATTTCATCGCCATTCCATGAGGAAAGGTATGTCATCGTTCATATCGTCGTGAGGCATACGCCCACTCGATACCGGGTCCGCGCGCCTCGGTGCTGGCGCTGTCCGCTGTTCGCGCGCCGGCTGATCGTCCTTGCGCTTGAAGGCGAGGGACATGAATTTTCCCTTCTGGCCTTCCTTGATCCAGCCGGAAACGTAGTACATCACGCCGTCGATCATCGCTGTTCCGGTTCGGTCGGGATGCGTGTCCTTTTCCTTGCGGTCATTGACGAATACCGCCCCGCTGTTGTCGCGCTGCTCGTAAGCCATCAGCCTGTTTTCCTTTCGATGTATTCGTCCGCGTCCCGCTTTTCGAGCGCGCGAAGGTGGGTGAGGTAGAGTCCGTCAAGCATCTTCCGCCAACTCTCAGAGAGGCGGGAGGCGCGGCTTCTGGCCGTGAGCTTCCATCGCTTGCATTCTTCGACGGTCGCGCAAGTCTCAAGCTCTTTCGTCAGTTCGCTAAAGATCGGCTTCTGCGCATCAACCGTCAGAACTTGGACGCTATCGTCCCGCGTGATGATGGGATCACGCGAAGTCGGCCCGATATCTTCGGCTGTCGTTTCGTGAACGTCTTGCCGATCGAACTCTGCTTTCAATTCGCTGACATATTTGTTATCATCGAACAGGCCCATGTGAACGTCAGCGCCGACGCCGATCAACTTGAGTGCGTTGGTTACCGCATCCGTGAAGGCCTTCTTGAACGCTTCGTCATCGGTGAACGGGCCGTTGCGGTTTTTGCCCGCCACCTTGTCGCCGCCGACGCCGAACACAACATTTTCGCGGTTGCCATGCCAAACGCTCACGGTGCAATAAACAAGGACTTCTTCGTTTGCGTGGGCTACCTGGAATATCGGCTCATTGACGCCCCAGCCTTCACCGCAAGCGCCGAACTCCTCAGTCATCCGGCGAAAGGAAAACATCGGCTTGATAGCCGTTCCCTTGAACCCGCCGGCGCGGCTGAAGGATTTAGTGTGCTTGGGGTCGGTCTTGCCGAGACGATCCCAGAGATCGGTTTTAGTCGACATATGCCACTCCCATTTGTTGCAAGAGTTCCGGCTTGCTGGCTGTTTCGGTAAGGATGGTCGCCATACAGCCGGCGCACGCCGTAAATCCCTGCGTGGTGTATTTCAGCATTCGCCGCATGGTCGCGACGGGGTAGGTGATCTTGTGGATTGCCAGCCGCCGCCGACCCAAATCCCATAGGGTGAACTCGCCAAGCGTTACCGTGTTGCCGTCGAATGCGAGCTGACAAATAGTGTAATCGAAGCTGTCAATAACGGCCTGAGCGGTTTCGTAGAATGCAAAGCGTATGCACTGGACATCGCGATCAATGCCGCTGTCGCCGATCTTCCCCCGATAGTGGACGTGGTGAATGGTTTCACGAATCTTTGTGAAGCCGCGCGCTTCAAGATCGGCGCAAAATGCGGTAAGCTGTTCTGCGCTTCGAAAGAAGAAATCAAAGTCAGAATCGGGCTCCTTACCGAGCAAGGTGCGACGCAGGGCGCCGCCTGCAATCCACGGCCCAGCACTTCCCAGCGCCGGCAGGCCCTTTAAAATCGCGGCAAGCGTTGTTTCTGCAAACGGCTTGTCAGTAGACCGCGCTAAAAAGTCCTCAAGGTTAAAGCTACCCATTGTTGCTAACGACCCTCGGGCGCGGTTGGCGGGACATGAGGAAAGAGACGATAAGATCAGCCCGGCTTTTCATTTGATCGATGGCAAACCGCTGGCCTTGTACGAGGTCAACGGTTTCTGGATTGGCGGCGAATGCGACAAGCTCATCCAGATCGCGGATGATGGAATCGCAACGGCGTTCCATCTGATCTTCCGCCGATAAAACCGGCTCTGCCATGATCTGGCGGATGGTTTCCAAGTCTGAATGCAGTTCGGATAGCTTGCTCATACTGCTTTCTCCTTCACCGGGTTGCACATCAGCGCGTAGCTTTGCCCGCCGTATTGATGCTCCGCCAGAAACCCCGCGACGCCGCCCTTATGGGCCGTCGCAATTGCAATGACCTCGGAAAGCCAACTAACGGGGATTTCGCCGTTGTGAACGCGGGCGCACGACCAGCCAACGTCAAGATTTGCAAATTCATCCTTCTCGCCGGCGGCAATTTCGAAATAGCAGCCGCCCCGCGCGCCCTCGCCAGCGTATTGATTTGGACAAACGTGCTTCTTGCTCATTGCATCACTCCCAAAACAATAAACGGCCCGATGAATGCTAAAGCTAAGGAGAGGAGGTAGTCGGTGGTCATGCGGCCTCCCCAATGGTCTCGATCAAATCCTGGATCGCGTCGGCCTCGGTCTTGCCGTAGCCGACCGGGCAAACCTCAAAGAAGCCGTCCTGATCGCAATCACAGTCGTATGTGTTGCGGTCTATTGCCTTCCATTCGCCGTTGGGAAGGCGCTCGGTTTGCAGATCAATGTCGGAGGGGATTGCGAGGATGGTTGTCATGTCACAGCCCCATCATGTGGTCGCGGCGGGCTTCGGCGCGGTATTCGGCGGCGTCCTCGCGATCTGAGGAAAGCTGTTCGTTGATGGCGTCCTGCACGCGCCCGTACCATTGAGACTCAAGACGATCCGCAATTATCTGCGAAAGGTTCGGCGGGGCGTCGATATAG
>CALDKP010000404.1 GCA_937898535.1 uncultured Sphingomonadales bacterium
CCACCGAAGTTATAAATCAAGCTGCCCATGATGCTGTGCGAACGGAAACGTGTGTCAACCGCACGGCCCAAACGATCTACAGTATTGACATTGTCAGCATTGAAGAAGCGATACTTCAGGCCAACATCCCAGTTGTCGCTGATCGGCGCACGAACGCCAGCCAGAACCTGCCATGCAAAACCTGTATCCGAATCGTCGAGCCACGAAGGCGCGCCCAATACGGTCTGAAGATCAACACGAGCAACACCGACGCCACCGCCGACGAAGCCTTGGATGCCGTCGTCATCGCCAAAGTCCAGAAGACCATTGACCATGAAGCTCAATGCGCTCGCATCGCCAGCAACAACATATGAACCGCTACGTGCGAGTGCAGTGCCTGCTCCTGCAGTAATCTGTGGAGTTTGGCTGTTGAAACCAGTTACGTCAGCCTGACGGTACGAAACTTCTGATTCAAGACGGAAACCGCCGAAATCATAGCCGACTACGCCGCCGAAATCATAACCCTTGTCTGTGTCAACCGATGCAGCATTGTCCAATGTGCCGATATTCAAACCCAGATCTTCTACTATCATGGCACCGCCATCGACTCCAACATACCACTGGTCGTCGCGGGCCAAAGCCGGTGATGCCAGAGCAGTAGAAGCGAGCACCAAACCTATGGCTAACTTACGCATCAACTTTCCCCTTTTCTATCTTAGGAACGGAAATTCTAGAACATAAGTCTATCGATTCTGTTCCATCGATGCAAGTCGCTATGTCCATATACTGTTGCTAAAATGTCGCCATTATTCACATTTTATCCGAATACTGGCGGTGTTTTCGCGATGCAGTCGCTCAAGATGTCAATATACCTATCAACCTGAAATACTGTAACATCGCACCCAATGTAGCCCGCGCTTCGGTGTCGACGACTGCCCCACCAGAGGGGTTTGTGATAATTGGGCCACTTCGCCAAACGCCGTCAGTGTAAATGCTATCTCGACCATTGGACCTGTCCCAAAGCCGCATGCCGTCATGTGCAACCAGATAGCGCCAGTCACCACCTATCCATATCGCAATTTGGTCAGACTTATTGGCCCATAAACCGGTCGCCCCTGAACCCACCAACCAGCATTTGCCAATATCGCTGTCGGTCAAGGCAGGTGCCGTCAATGCAACGCCCTCGACGGCTGTATGAAGCAAGGCATCGATGAGCACGAGTGCCTCATTATGCGTAATTTCTTTTTGCGCCTGCGTCACGGCAAGCAGCGGCAAGTTATGACGGCCTGTTTCAAGAACTGGCATATGTCCTCCTGATAACGAGAAAGCTGTGAAATTTATGCGAGGGCGAACAAGAGCGGCATGGATTGTGTAAATCGACCGATCTGCTGGACACTGAAACGGACTTCAACGTCTGACGGTATTCCGAGGTCGGCGTAATCGTCGGCCGAAATATGCAACGCGCTTTCCAACACCGTCCAATCACCAACGATGTTGTCGTCAGCGAAGATCAAGACATGATACGCTTCGCGATCTTCAACCATCAGCTGGTCGACGCCATCAACCCATCCCAAATCAAGGCGGGACCGTCGCACCCAATTGAGGTGAATATCTCCATTCGTCTGGCGTCGCGCCCAGCCATGAACAGGCGTCAAAGGCGTTATCGCCCGTCCATTGGCGACTGCCGTCCCGGCAACTGGATTGAGGTCGCCAAGACCTTGCGCCTCAACAGTTACCGTCTGGCCAATGTGATAGGCTGTTGCCGCAATGATGCGCGCAGAGGCAGCATCCATCCAAACGATCGGGGAACCAGCAGCATGCACAGGTGCGGACAATTGATCCGAAAAACAGGCGCGCGCAAAACGAGAGAAACGATATTGGTTGGCGCCCAACGCAGCAACCCGGCCAACGCGGATAAATTCACCGTCTACATGAAAAACCGGAGCGTCCGATGCCAGAGGGTGCGTGTCTCGATTGGCAAGCAGCATCGATCCATTGAGTAATTCGATCTCGAGCGATGACATCTCATCAATCAATGATGCGCTATGAGATCCAAGCGCGTTTTGCGTTGTCCCGATCACCGCCTGTGGCGCAGTTCCGCCAATATCGGTGAGCTGGCCCTCATTTTGGATTGAGAGAGCGGCACGCTTCCATCCAGCCTCGGTTCCCCCGGCAAATATCGCCAAAATAGCTTGGTTTGCATAGCGTTCGGCAATCAGCGGGCAGTCGATAATTGCAATTCGGGTCTCCCCAATTGATTGATCTACGGACGGAATGTGGCGGCCCGGGGCAGCTATCATCTGATGGAGCGATACCGGCCTAGCTACTATTCGCGCCTTAATTTGTGCAGTACCAATTCCATGTTCGATTTCGTCTATCTGCCATTTTTTCCCATCGGCGGAGAGGAAGCAATCGCCGGGCTGTCGCAATATGGCAGAGGTTACGACCGTTGCGGTGAGCGTGCTCCGTGCGCACCGGCCACTGCCCGCTTTCAACTCGACCAAGCGCTTGGCCGATGACGCGCTGAGGACGGCAGGCAACTCCAATCGTGCCTCGCCACGCCCGCCAGATTTGCTATTGCTGTGTTGAACGCCCGCCTGATAATCACGATCCGGATCATAATAACGCAGCCAGACATTACCGGGAATTTCCCCGGCGGGTGCTATCCGGTGGCTTGGCGGATCGAGCTTGCGCCTATCTTCTTCAATCGCGATGACAATTTGGTTTGGTTGGTCAGAGGTCGCACCAACGTCGCGGACGACAAGGTTGCCGTCGCGCGTGATAAGTTCGACCGGAAAGGCGTCCAATATCGGCGCAATCGCCTCTCTCATATTCGCCCCGCCGGCGGCAAAACCAACGATGGCGTGGGTGCTTTCCGCCAATAGTTCGCTATCCGACAGCGACTGAAACAATGCTGGCAACGACAATGGCCCTTCGCGCTCGACAACCTCAAAGGTGAAAGATGGAATGCGGTTGCCAAAATCCGCCAACTGCAAATCTTCAAACACGACATAAGCCACGTCGCGATGTGCGGGGCATTGACCGACAGCTTCAGCAGATGCCAGCAACGGGTCCGGCTGCTGATCGCTATGTCCTGAATAGAAACGCAATTGGGTGTCTATTTTTAATGCGCCGTCAGACCCGCGGACCAAATTGCCATCCGCCCATATTCTGCCCAATCGCGCCACCGGCCGGCTCGACAGCGCGACCGCTAGGCTGACCCGATAGCTGTAATTGACCGTCGAAGCGCGCCCCTTACCTCCGCCGCTTTTTACGCGCTCTTCGATCAGGTCGGTCGCCCAAATCACCGTTCCTGCAACACGCATCGCTCCAAATATACCGGAGATTTGTGTGCCGTAGCTTGACGTTTGGACCGCCAACTCCTTCAGCCGACTTCCTTCACGCGCGGCAGGCGCAAACAATGCGCTGTCGATATATTGTCCTAGCGCCGCGCCAATCGCGCCGCCGATTGGTCCGCCAAAGGCAGAACCAACAGCCGTTAAAACAAGCGTTGCCATGTCAGTCTCCGATAAGGCGCCATTGCGCGATTGTTGGCCACGGCAGCGGCAAGGGCGTTGCGACCACGCGGCCTAAGCCCAAATGTGCATGGACCGCGCCCTTGGGTGTGACGACGGCGAAGTGAATTTGCCGGACGCCCGGTTCGAGCAAGAGAATGTCTCCCGCAACCATCGACGCGTCCAAAACCCGCGAGAATTGCCGTTCATGAAAATATGCGCAGGCGCGCTCGATATGTTGACCGCGCAGCCGATAGTCGGTGGGCACAGCCGCGTCTTTGTCCACAGCAGAAAGGCACAGTCCGGCCAAACCCACACAATCGAGCCCTGCGCCTGCCGAACGCCCATGCAGCAAAAACGGAACGCCAATTAAATCAAGCGCCGTTTGCGCAACCTTGGCTTGCGGCCCCGTGACGGCCGGCGCAATCCTAATTTGCACCGGGATATCGCGTCAGCAAATCATTGCCCGGCAGATAGGGCTCTCCACGGAAATTGATGCCGTTGCCAAACCGCGTTGCGCAGGTCGTCATTAGCTTGTCGCAACCTTCGATCACCTGTATCATGTCACCCGCATGAACCGGCGCTTGTGGCATCGTCTGCAGTTCTATCGCCCCCGTGCCATTGTTGACGATGCTGAATTCCAGCCCCGCATTTGGACCCGTCAGCCAACGCACGCTTCCATATGCAAATTGGCCAAGGGCAAATGGCCCACCGCCATTCACCGAAATCACATCGCCTTGGACATGCGATATGGTCGCCAAATGCCGAAAGCGTTCGCGGTTTAGCCCGCAGGCTGCATCGCAAAATTGCGCGCGGCACGACGGCGCGGTTTGGGGCGCCACGGCTTTATCAAGACGCGATTGGATGCCCAATAGTTCAGCGGCAAATGCATCATCCGCAAAGGAAACCGCACCCAGTTCGCCAAAAGCCAACACGCGCTTTCCACGTGCGGGCGCTGACCAGTCAAAAAGGAATATCTCCAAATATGCGCCGTCCCATCGGCCGGCCATCAAATCATCGGGCCGGATCAAGTCCGACGTCAGTGCGCCGGAGACATCCAATCCGTCATTCTCCAACCCGACGCTTTGCACGACCGTCGTGGGCTGCATCCCGGGGCTGGATTTCAGCGAAATGCCGTCATGCAGCACATCGGCATCGTGCGAGGTAAAGCCCAAGGTCACGCCATCGGTCCGTTCCAACCGCCAGCCATAGGCGACCGTGATAAGCGGCCCATCCATCCAGGCGTCCATCAGCTGGCTTCCCGAATTTCAACCAATGCTATCGTCGGCATATCGCCTGCACCAAAGGTTGCCCGCGCAAAATCCAGCCGATCGGTTGCAAAGCGCACAGGCACATCAAAACGGAAGCCCGCAGTGACAATGGCACCCATATCAGGCGCAGTTTGAAATTCGATTATTCCGCCAGCATTCAGCGACCAGCCTGTTGCCGCCACGTTATTCACAGCAACCGTCACAGAATTCGGTACGGGCCGGGTGATGCGCCTTATTTGACCGTTGGCGCCATAGGTTTTGATGAGCGGAAATGCTGTGCGCACGGCGTCACCCGTCCCCAAGATTTGATCCAGCTTGTCGGGCGCTCCGGTCATCACATGCGAACTGTTGTCGAACGGATCGGTAAAGCGAAATCCGACCGCTGGCCCATGCCGCGCCCGAAAGAACGCAAGCAAGATGCCAAGATCATTTTCGGAGCGAACACCCGGGCTAACATCATAACTTAACCGCGCATTTTCCCAGCTGCTGTTGCGGCGTTCATGCCCCGAAAGGGTGGTGACAATATTGGTCGAGAACTCAGCCGTCACTTCCGCCTCGCGGCCAATGTCCAGCGGGAAAAGCACGTCATCAAATTCCTGCACAGCCGCATCCTCCGTTCCAATTTCGAAATAGGTAAATCCGTCACGGGCAACCTGTGGCAGCGCCCAGATAAAGGTTTCCGCTGTGCCCCGTGCCCTGCTCGCGCGCGCTGCGATCTCAATGTCCCTCCACTGTGCCTTGTCTTCAGGACGCAGAACGAAGCCGCTAAAATAATGCTGCGCGTCAACGGGGTAGCCAAGGCGCTCAGCCATCAACGGAACCGCCCGCCGCGTGGCGCCATGGGTGCCCGATGTGACCCAGTCATAATCTTCCAGCTGAAGCACATCGAACGCAGGGGCGGACCATCCCAGCGGAACATTGGCGCGCATGGCTTCGGAGGCGGATGGATCAAGAACCGTTGGCAGATACACCAACAATAATGTCTCTATGCCAGCCGATCCTGCCTCATCCGTGGCAGCAGCGCAGATGGACGCAGTGGACGCCGCGAGTATCGCACCTGCCCGGTCCAGCATGGCCTTTTGCGCCGGCGACTTTGGACCCTTTATGTCCGATATGCTGACCGACAATGTGCCGAATGCGGCAGTCGCAGCCGCATCATACAGGCAGATGCGGCCGTCGGGCATGATCCACCACCATGGCTCGCCAATCTGAAACTTCACCGGCAGTCCGGCTTCTTTCAAGATGAAAACAAATGCCCGCGCGACCGCCTTTAGATAGTTCATGGCCCCAATATGCGCAGGCGACAGTAAAGTAGATGGCGGGACCCATCCGGTTAGTGCGCGGTCACCATTTTCGGCCCGTTGTTTCCAATCATTCCAGCAATGCGCATCGAACAATTCATAACTGAGCGAGAAAATCAGATCGAAGCCCATCAACTTTGCCTGCGCCGCAAAATTTCGGTGCCACGACCGGCAGGGGGCGTTGAGCGCACCGCCCGACAAGCTTACATAATGGCCATTACCCAATGGCTCGAGCCGGAAATAATGGCTCATCCCGACATAATGATTGATCGTTTGCCGGTAGCCAAGGGCATGGATCTGCCGAACCAACCGTGCAGGGGTCTGGTTATAGGCATCGTCATATCCCGTCGCCATTTTCAGGTCATGCTCGGGCATCATGACATCGCCGGTGTCCAGCATGACGCCCGCACCATCGCATCTGATCTGGGTCAATTCCACCCACGCTTCAACAGGCGCAGGCAAATTGCCCGGCAAGCCGGTATATCCCGGCGGGATCAGCGATATGAAAATCTGGTCAATGTCGCCCGCAAAGACTGGGTCTGCCTCTTGCGGCAAAAGAAACCCGCCCTGAAGGTTGCTGAAGTCGAGCACGATTTCGGCATCTTCCGGCGAGCCGACGGCGTAATTCCAAAGACGGATATACCAGCTTTTGGCCACACCCGTCGCATCGCGACCGTTGATGGTGAGCGTTGGGCCGTTGACGGCATCAAGCGGGATGATACCCGCCGACCGCCACCGGAACGTCATCGTCAACCGGCGGTAATCGCGGTTGGTTTCATAGGCCAATAAGGGGTGATCCCATTGGTCGGCGCTGTCCCAGATCAAGCCCGCCAGATCATCGCTGCGATAAAATATGGCGTCCGCACGCAGGGATTCAGGGCCAGTCGTCACCACGGATGCCATCATCGGGCGCGGGAAATTGACCGTCCAGAAACGCGGATCAAAGCGCATGACGGGCACAGATTTCTGCTGCCGTCTTTGGTCACAAAGCCAATATGCCATGGTTCAATCCCGCGCCAACGCTTGCCGGACCGCGCGCGCCACATGCCGCGAAGATCGCTCAAGTGCCGCAGGCGCGCTGCCCTTGCCCGAATCCGACACGTTGATGGTCAGCCGCACATGCGTTGGCGCACCGGCAGCCCCACCCGTTTCAATACGCCCGCTGCTGGTTGGGACAAACAGCTCTGGCCCGCGCTCACCGACGCGGTACGCCCTGCCCGGCGACACCGGACCGCCCGTGGCACGTCCGGGTGCGCCAAGCGCGTTGCCCAACAACGCACCCAATGACGCAAGCAGGCCGCCCCCGCCAGACGCACCGCTGCCGATATTATTGAGGCCGGTCTGAATCGCGGAACGCGCAATCTCCGAAAGCACGGACAGCGCAACCCGGCGCAAATCTTCAAAGCCGAACTTCCCGCGCTGAATGGCACCAACCAGGCCGCGTTCCAGTGCGGCGCCCGCGCGTTCAAGGCCATCGGCAAAGGGGCCGTCAAGTTCAGCCCGCATCGTCGCGACGTCGCTTGCAAAGGCGCGGGTATCGGCGCGGACCGATACGACCAGCCTATCGATTTCTTCGTCCATCATTGGTCTCCTGCCGCTCCATCTGGAAACAGCGACATCAGCTTTTGAATTTCGTTCGGGTCGGGCGGGGCCGCGTCTTGGCCGTCGGCACCCTGCAAAATTGCGAGCAGCTCAGCGGGTGTAGCGCCCCAGAATTCGTCCGGACGCCACCCCAATTGCAGCGCGCACATCGCGCTTAACCGCAATGCGGTTTCACCAAATGTCATCGCCCGCTTAAAATCTGCCCGAGCAGAATTTTGAGCGCAGGCGTCATCGCCGCAAGACCCGCTTGCGTCAGGCGCTCGCTAAAGTCGGCGCGCGTCACCCCGGCATCGCCGTCAGCTCGGCAATGCCAAAACAGACTGACCATTTCCGATAGTTTCAGCCCCCCCGCAGCCGCGCGTTCGACCAAGGCGAAGAGTGGCCCAAGTTCGTCTTCACAGGCCACCAAAGCCGCAAAGGTTGGGCGCAGCAAGATATGCCCGCCTTCCACCGCAACCATCGCCTCACCGCGCAGCGCATTGGCCGGCCGGTTCATAAGGATGTCACCTGACCACTGCTTTCAAGCGCCAGCGTGTAGGAGCGCTCGCCGTTGAAATCGCCGGCATAATCCAGCCGCGCGACAAGGAATTTGCCGCGCAACCGGTCACCGCTTTCGAAGCTCAATTCATAATCGTCGAGCAGGCCGGACAGTGCGTTATTCTTAATCCGCGTCTCTGCCGTCGATCCGGTAAACACGCCAGCACCCGATACCGAAACCGAACGCACGCCCGCGCCCGAAAGCAGTTCGCGCCACGCGCCGCTGCCTTTATGGGTGATGACAACCGGATCGCCATTGATCGACAGTTGCGTGGTGCGGAGACCCGCAACCGTTGCGTACACAGGCGTCGATGTGCCGTCGCCAACCTTCAACAGGAAGGCGCTTCCTTTTTCTGCAGGCATAAGCCTTTTCCTTTCGAAAATGCCCCGCCAACCGGCGAGGAGATATGTGATTATGCGCCGTTCGGCGGCGTCAGATCGCGAGCAACCGCACGCGGTACTCAACCAGCCCGGCCCAAGGCCCGGCCGCATCGCGAACAACCATCGAACGCAGGAAGACGAGGCTCGCGATCCGCCAATCCGGCAGGTCGCGGGGTATGGCCAGAACGGCATCCTCAACATGCGACATCAGGTTGGACAAGCGGGTCGCGGACTCGCCATCATCCCACACCGTCAACGCCAGCCGAATCTCACGGCCCGCAATGGTCTTCGTGCTCCAATCGCTGGCGATCCCGTCGTTGATGGCGACATAGGGAAATGCAGCACGCGGCGGCGGACCGTCATAAACGCCCGTCAGCGCATTCGCCAAAACGGGATGCGCTGTCAGTGCAGCAACGGCTGCTGCCTGAAGCGTGTGCATCGCGCTGTTCATCGTCCAAAATTCCTTAATTGAGGGTCATAGAGCATGCGTCGCCGCAGGTTTTTGCCGACAAGGCAGATGCCATCGCCGCTGCGCTCCACATCGACGCCGGCGGGGCGGGGAGCGTGCATCAGTCGGTCGCAAATATCGTCTGCGCGGCGTTCCGCCACAGCAGCCGCCTTTGATTTGATCCGGTCGGTATTCACCGGACCTCCTCACAGGTGAGCCGCATCTGTGCTGGCGTAACGGGATCGCTCAACACCGCGCGCACCGCGAGATATTTGCCGCGCCATGCCAAGCGCGTGGAAAGCCCGACGCCTTCACGCTTGCGCATGGTCACTTGCCAGCGGGGCAAGGCAGACAAAGCATCCGAGC
>CALDKP010000405.1 GCA_937898535.1 uncultured Sphingomonadales bacterium
GCATTGGCCCTGACGTCCTGTGCGCCGGTCGCACCCGTCAAAACCATGAGCAGTGGAGCAGCTCTCGCGTCACAGTGCCAAGGCCGTGACGGCTGGAACGACCCTGCCCCGCCCGCGCATATATTCGCCAATGTGTATATGGTCGGCACATGTGGAATCGTGTCGTTGCTCGTCACGTCACCCAAAGGTCATATCCTCATCGACGGCGCGACAGCCGAGGCTGCCCCGTTCATTGCCGACAATATCCGCAACCTTGGTTTCCAACCGACAGACGTGAAATATCTGGTCAGCAGTCATGAACATTATGATCATGTTGGCGGGCTTGCCGTGCTGAAGGGCATTACCGGTGCCCACATGCTGGCGCGGGCCGAAGCGCGCAAAAGTCTGGAGACCGGTATTTCGGACCCTACGGACCCGCAATTGGCAATCTTGCCACCCTTTGCGGGCATAAAAGTGGACCAAATCGTACAAGACGGCGAAACCATCACCCTTGGTCCGATAAAAATGACCGCCATCGCCACGCCCGGCCACGCCCCGGGTGGAACGAGTTGGACCTGGAAATCGTGCGAAGGCGCGATCTGTCATCAGTTTGTTTTCGCCGATAGCCTTGGCGCTGTGTCTGCTGATACGTACCGATTTACCGACCACCCAGCCTATGTGGCGGTGTTAAGGGCGACCATGAAACGCGTTTCTGAACGGCAGCCATGCGACGTCCTGATTGCCCCACACCCCGCGCAATCGCGTTTCTTTGAGCGCCTTTCGGGCAAGGAACCGCTGGTCAATTCTGCAGGCTGTGCAAATTATGCGAAAGCAGCCATGGAGCGGCTTGACGCCCGGTTAGCAAAAGAAGCAGCACAATGAGCTGGAAGGTGACCCTGCCCTGCACCCGCAATGAAGCGGAAGCGCTGCACCATGACGACGAGTGGTTTGCAGCATTGGAACCCATGCCGACAATCGTTGCGGACGAAGTCGAAGCGTTCAACGACGACAAATGGCGGCTTGAAGCTTATTTTAACGAGAAGCCAAACGCGCAGGTGATTTCCGCCATCCAAATCCGCCTTCCCAGTGCGGTCGACGCAAAGGCGGTGGTTGAAAAACTTCCCGATGCCGACTGGGTCGTGATGAGCCAGCAAGGGCTTCAGCCGGTGCATGCCGGGCGCTTCTACGTCCACACAATGGCCAACAAAGGCACAGTGCCATACGGCGCAACCCCGTTCCAAATCGAGGCTAGCCGCGCCTTTGGCACGGGCGGACATGAAACGACCAGCGGCTGTCTTGATATGCTCGACAGAATGAAACGTGCCGGCAAACGCTTTGACCTCATAGCCGACATCGGGACCGGCACTGGCCTGCTGGCCTTTGCTGCCCATGCGTTGTGGCCCAAGGCATATTTGACGGCATCGGATATCGACCCGGTCAGCATTGATGTCACCGCGGCCAATGCCGTGGTCAACAACGTCGCTTGTGGCGTTGCGCAGGGCCAGCTGGCGCTGTGTGTGGCCGCGGGGACCGCGCACGACCTTATCACCGCCCGGGCACCTTATGATTTGGTCATCGCCAATATTTTGGCGGGCCCGTTAATCGAACTTGCGCCGTCGCTATCGGCGATATTGCGCGAAGGTGGTTCGCTCATATTGGCTGGCTTGCTGAATACGCAGGCAGAAGCGGTCACACGCGCATATCGCCTACACGGCTTTCGACTGCAAAAACGCAAGGATATGGGCGATTGGCCATGCCTGTGGCTCGTCAAGCGCCGGAGCTATGGCTGGAAACGCCCGCTGCGCCCATCAGGCCGCACCAGTCAGCCACCGGGTGATTTCGGAACCTGGTAGTGACTGGCACCCTTCACATATTCCTGAGTGCCCTTGGTGATAAGCGCATCTTCGGCAATGGTTTCGCCAACCAATATGTCGGGCAAGGATTCGAGCCGTTGATATAAGGGCGCGAAATCGGTCTCGACGGTCACTTTCAGCAACTGATCCATGCTGGAGACCACAAAATAGTTCTGCTGAAAATCATCAATCCGATAATGGCTGCGCATCACGCGCAGCAGGTCGAATGCGATCCGGTTTGGACTTGGGTCCTCCAGCGCGAAAATGCTCTCTGCATAGCTTGAGACGATCCCAGCGCCGTAAATCCGCAAACCATCGGCCTGCTGAATGAGGCCAAACTCAACCGTATACCAATATAGACGCGCGAGATGGTCAAGCGCGCCAAAGCCGAGTGAGCGCAATCCGCCCTTGCCATAAGCCACCATATAATCGGCAAATACCGGGTCGGCCAACATGGGCACATGGCCGAACACATCATGAAAAACGTCTGGCTCTTGCAGATAATCCAGCTGCTCAGGCGTCCGGATAAAATTGCCGGCCGGAAAACGGCGATTGGCGAGATGGTCAAAAAACACTTCGTCGGGAACCAAGCCCGGCACGGCAACGATTTGCCAACCGGTGGCCGCCATCAAACGCGCGTTTAATTCGCGGTAATCTGGAATCCCGGGGCGCGTTAGCTTTAGAACATCGATACCGCGCATAAATGCATCAGCCGCACGGCCCGGTAGCATCGCCGTTTGGCGGGCAAAAAGCCGGTCCCACATCGCATGCGCATCAGCGCCAAAGGCGCCCCAATTCTGGGGCACGGTCCAATCGGCATTTGCGCCGGCAGGCGGCGCGTCATAAACGTGGCTCGAGCTATCCATGAAAATTAGTTACACTTGAAACTGTTTTACATCAACCGCGTTGGCGGCGATCTCATGAGCTCAAAAGACCTTGCGGCCTCCCGCTAAGCCTCCGCCACGATGCGCGCCCATTCGGCCTCATCAATGACTGAAATGCCAAGTGCGGTGGCCTGTTTCAGCTTCGATCCTGCTCCGGGGCCCGCAACAACCAAGTCGGTCTTTGCACTGACCGATCCAGCAGACTTTGCACCAAGTGCTTCCGCTTGCGCCTTCGCCTCAATCTCAATGTCCGTCTTCCACTTAAATTTGAGTCCAGGCTGCTTCAAATGACGTTGGA
>CALDKP010000406.1 GCA_937898535.1 uncultured Sphingomonadales bacterium
AGATGGTTTTTGCATTGGGTGATGTTGCGAACTGGCTGATCGCTTCGGTATATTTCTGCGCGATGAAGTAATTCAGCGCCTGCGTGCCCGATGTCGCGATGGAATCGGAAACCATGACCGTTGCCTTCGCCTCCGCCTCTGCTTCGCGTTCGCGGGCTTCGGCGTCACGGAATGCCGCTTCCTTGCGGCCCTCGGCCTGAAGGATTGCGCCCTGCTTCTCGCCTTCAGCGCGCAGGATTTCTGCGGCACGCATGCCTTCTGCTTCAAGGATTTGCGCACGCTTTTCACGCTCGGCCTTCATCTGCCGCGCCATCGCGTTGGAGATATCAGCCGGCGGACGAATATCTTTCACCTCAACACGCGTAATTTTGACACCCCATGGGCTGGTTGCGTGATCCACCACCGACAGCAGACGGCCATTGATATCGTCGCGTTTTGACAAGGTTTCATCAAGGTCCATGCTGCCCATCACGGTGCGCAGGTTGGTCGTGGTGATTTGCATGATGGCGACATAAAGGTCGGACACTTCATATGCGGCTTTGGCTGCGTCGAGCACTTGAAAGAAAACCACGGCGTCAACGCCGACCATGGCGTTATCCTTGGTGATGATCTCTTGCCCGGGAATGTCGAGGACCTGTTCCATCACATTCACCTTGCGGCCGACGCGATCAAAAAACGGAATGATGATGGTCAGCCCAGGTTGCGCGGAATAGGTGTAGCGACCGAACCGCTCAATTGTGAAAACAAAGCCTTGCTGCACAACGGTCACGCCCATCATCACAAAAATGATGCCCATCAGCGCGAGTAAGCCGAAAAAATATTCCATAGAATTCCCTCCCTTTTAGAGTGAGCTGTAATTCTGTGGGTTTAAAAAATAGTTTCAAGAAAAATCGGTGGAGGGGCTTTACCATTACACCAAGGTTACGCAGGGAGCATGCGCAGGCTGATAATATGGGAGCTAAAATGGATATCTTGCAGCAACTGAAGTTTACGCGATCTGCGCTCTATATGCCCGCATCCAATGCACGCGCGTTGGAAAAGGCGCGGTCACTTGATGCCGATATGCTGATCATTGATTTGGAAGATGCCGTCCCTGATGCGTTAAAGGCGGATGCGCGCGCGGCAGCGGTGCAATATGCCGCAGACGGCGTCACGGGAAAAATAATCGCCATAAGGGCCAACGGCGCAGATAGCGTATATCATGCAGACGACATCGCCGCTTTGGCGCAAAGCTGGGCGAACTTCATTGTTGTACCTAAGGTCGAAGGTCCTGATAACATACCCGATATTGGTAAGCCCATATTGGCGATGATCGAAACGCCAAGGGGATTATATGCCGCGCGCGAGATAGCAGCGCACCCCATGGTTGCGGGATTGATTGCGGGCACAAATGACATTGCGGCGGAAACAGGTATTCGGCCCGGCCCATTGCGCGAGGGGCTAGAACTGGCGCTGCAGACAATTGTGCTGGCGGCATCCGCATCGGGCAAGCCGCGTTTTGACGGCGTGTGCAACCGGCTGGATGACATGAGCGGGTTCGATGCCGAATGCCGCCAAGGCGCAACTTACGGTTTTACGGGTAAAACGCTCATTCATCC
>CALDKP010000407.1 GCA_937898535.1 uncultured Sphingomonadales bacterium
CTCTTCCGATCTATAACCAGTATGCTTGCGCCGTCGTCGCGTGCCTGACGCGGGGTAACGGTGCGTTTTTGATCTGCGCTGGTGCCGCCGGCGAAGCGAAGACCCGGAACAACGAAAAACCCGTCCTTCCAATTCTTTTTAACGGCCTTCACTTCGTGCCCCGAACAGACAATGCCATCCAGCCCGGCTTCCTGCGCCAATGCCGCCAGTCGGGCGACCTGAAGATCCGCCGTGTCGGTCACACCAACGCGGTTAAGGTCATGGTCGTCGAGGCTGGTCAGGACGGTGACGGCGACGACTTTGGTGTGGGCGCCTGCAGCCGCCTTGGCATCTTCCATCATCGCGCGGCCACCGGCGGCGTGGATGGTGACAATGGCTGGTTCCAACGTGTTAATCGCCTGCATCGCCTTGGCGACAGTATTGGGAATGTCGTGCAGTTTCAGATCAAGGAATATCGGAAGGCCGAGCTTTTGAACTTCATGCACGCCGTGATGTCCGTTGGCACAGAAAAATTCGAGGCCAAGCTTAATCCCGCCAACCTGATCCTTAATGCGCCGCGTCAATTCCAGCGCGTCATCCAGATAAGGGGTGTCGATTGCGACGAAAATCGGGTTGGTCATATCGTATCCACAGCAGCATAAGCAGGGGGAGGGGAGGCTGTCGGCGATGGCGGCAGGGCCGAGCCGCGTTGGTTCGCCTCCAGCGAAACTAAGCGCCGTTTCAGGCGCCACATCTGTGTGAGATGCACAAAATAAAGCGGCAACAATCCAATGAGAAACGCCGCAATTACAAGCGCGGGCAATTTGGTGTCTAGGCGAAGGCCACCCCACAGGCTGACCGACACTGGCACCCAGTTGTTGGTCGCAAACACGATAAGCCCGATAATGATCGTTACCCAAATGAGCATCTTCAAAAATCGCATCGGTCGGCTGCTCCTTCTTGTCTTGCTACCTTATGACAAGATTCTGCCTTTGGGTAGCGCTATCCAACAAACCATGCGCCGCCCATTTTGACGGCGGCCACGGCTTAGCCAAATACGCGTTCGAAAATGGTGTCGATATGTTTGAAGTGGTAATCAAGATTGAAGCGGTCTTCGATCTCTTCGGCGGACATCTTCGCCGCCACATCTGCATCGGCCTTCAAAAGTTCCATGAGTGATTCCGCACCATCGGATTCCCAAACCTTCATCGCGTTGCGTTGAACGATGCGGTAGCTGTCCTCGCGGCTGATGCCAGCCTGGGTCAGCGCCAAGAGTACGCGCTGTGAATGGACAAGGCCGCCCATGCGGTCGAGATTCTTCTGCATGCGTTCAGGATAGATCAGCAGCTTATCAATCACGCCCGTCAGTCGGCCAAGGGCGAAATCGAGTGTGATCGTTGCGTCGGGACCGATATAGCGTTCGACGCTTGAGTGGCTGATGTCGCGTTCATGCCACAAAGCGACATTTTCCAGAGCAGGCGTCACATAGCCGCGCACCATACGGGCAAGGCCAGGCAGGTTTTCGGTCAGCACAGGGTTGCGCTTGTGCGGCATGGCCGAGCTGCCCTTTTGACCCGGCGAGAAATATTCCTCCGCCTCCAAAACTTCGGTGCGTTGCA
>CALDKP010000408.1 GCA_937898535.1 uncultured Sphingomonadales bacterium
AAGCTAGTGACTGGAGTTCAGACGTGTGCTCTTCCGATCTGGTTCCAACAGCTTTTGAAAAAGCCTCTTTGGCCGCAAAGCGTTTGGCATATGTGCCCGCCCGCGTGAATGGTCGCTTGCCAGCTTTGGCGCGTTCGATGTCGGTAAAGACGCGCTTTTCAAATCGTTCGCCAAAGCGCTCAAGCGAATGTGCGATGCGTTCGATATTACATAGGTCGGAGCCGAGCCCGATTATCACCGCGCGAGGTCCATTAACGTCCGCATCTTCCGGACGCTTTCCTCCAGACCGATGAAGATTGCCTCACCAATCAGATAATGCCCGATGTTCAGCTCTGCGAACTGCGGAATGGCGGCGATGGGCTGAACATTTTCAAATGTCAGGCCGTGGCCGGCATGTGGTTCGATGCCATTTTTAGCCGCAAGCGCGGCAGCGTCCGCAATACGGCGAAGCTCTGTTTCGCGTTCTTCGCCTTCGGCATGTGCGTATTTGCCGGTGTGGAATTCTACGACCGGTGCTTTCAGGCGGATGGCCGCTTCAATCTGCCGCGCGTCCGGTTCAATGAACAAACTCACGCGGATGCCTGCGTCCGCCAGCCGCGTGACGATGGGCGCCAGATGATTGTGCTGCCCAGCGGCATCCAGCCCGCCCTCGGTCGTGCGTTCTTCGCGCCGTTCGGGGACGATGCACGCGGCATGCGGCTTATGCCGAAGCGCGATTTCCAGCATTTCGTCGGTTGCCGCCATTTCCAAGTTAATGGGCAAGCGGATTTCCCGCATAATCGCGTCGAGGTCAGCGTCGCGAATATGCCGGCGGTCTTCGCGCAAATGGACGGTGATGCCATCGCCGCCCGCTGCCTCGACCATATGTGCGGCACGCATCGGATCGGGATGCATTCCGCCACGCGCATTTCGGATCGTCGCAACATGGTCGATATTGACGCCAAGACGCAGACGAGACGAATGCTCTATCTTCATAGCTTACGGCTACCGGGCTTTACCGCCTCGGTCGCAGCCAATTCGGGCGGCAATTCATCTGGCGCATAGGTTGGAAAGTTCAGCTGAATCAGCGGGAAGAACGGTACGCCGAGGTCGACAGTGCCTGCCGAACGGTCCACCACCGCGCCAGCGGCGATGACATGACCGCCTGCGGCTTCGATCGCAGCGATCGCTTCACGCGATGATAGGCCGGTCGTTACGACATCTTCCATCATCAAGATTTTGGTGCCTGGTGCGATCGTAAATCCGCGGCGCAGACCAAAGACACCATCGGGGCGTTCCACGAACATCGCATCAACGCCAAGCGCCCGACCCATTTCATGGCCGATGATCAGGCCACCCATGGCCGGGGAAATGACAGCTTGGATCTCGTTTCGCAGCTCGCGCGGCATTTTTTGGGTCAGCGCCAAGGCAATGCGCCCCGCACGCTCGGGGTTCATCAGCAGGCGTGCGCACTGAAGATAATAGGCACTGTGGCGGCCGGACGACAGCAGGAAATGTCCTTCGAGCAGTGCGTCGACGCTACGGAATTCAGATAATATTTCATCTTCGGTCATGATTGGGAGATTTTTCCTGGCTGGCGAATGTTGTGTTTTGCATCTTCCGTTTAGCGGATTGCAACGCAAATAGGTAGAAGAGTGGAGCAATTAAATGCTAAAAATCATGAATCGACCGCTTGAGGGTTCAGATAAGCGCGCCTATAGGTCGCGCGAGTCCGGCCCCTCAGCGGGGGGTCAGGCCTACGCAATATTTCTGCGTCGCACCAAGAATACGGGGCTAAATTGATGATTATGTTGAAGAAATTTCTGGTTGTAATGGCTGCCATGGCAATGCCGTCATTGGCATTGGCGCAGCCTGCGAATCCCGCGCCTGCGCCAGTCACGAAAGAAGTGGCTGCACCGGTTGTAGCAACGCCAGCCGCAGCAGCACCTGTTGCCGCTGAAGCAGAAGCAGCGCCAGCCGCTGCCGCTGCGCCGAAATCGATGGATGGCTCGCTTCCTGGCTACACGCCAATGCGTCCTGATTATGCCAACAGCGTCGGTATGCCGAAGCCGAAGGAAGTCGATTTTCAGGAACAGTTCAGCGACAACGGTCAATATGCGAAATGGATTAACAACGCCATTTTGTTGCCAATCATCACGATTATTTCGCTCTTCGTTCTGGGGTTGCTGCTTTGGGTAATCGTGCGCTTCAATCGCCGCGCAAACCCGGTCCCGTCAAAAACGACGCATAACACCTTCATTGAGGTCGTTTGGACGTTGGTTCCAGTCCTCATCCTTCTTGGCATTGCCTACCCATCGCTCGACTTGCTTGCCAAGCAGTTTAAGCCAGCGCCGGCAGAAGCAGTGACCATTAAGGCAACTGGCTATCAATGGTATTGGGGTTACACCTATCCTGACCATGGCGGCTTTGAAGTTGTGTCCAACATGCTCAAAGAGCAAGGCGACGTTGCCAAGGGTGAGCGCTTCCGTACCGAAAATGACGGTCCCAAGCTGATGGCCGCCGATAATCGTATGGTCGTACCAGCGGGCGTTCCGCTCCGCATTCAGACAACGGCTGCAGACGTAATCCACGCTTTCGCCGTCCCATCGCTTTGGTTCAAGCTTGATGCCGTGCCCGGCCGTTTGAACGAAAAGTCGCTGACGATTACGAAGCCAGGCGTGTATTTCGGACAATGTTCGGAGCTTTGCGGTGCACGGCATGCTTTCATGCCAATCGTTGTAGAAGCGCTGCCACCAGAAAAGTTTGCTGCATGGGTTAAGGCGCAAGGCGGTACGATGCCCGGCGCTGAAAAGCCTGCTCCAGCAGCAGCACCAGCCGTAGCTGCCCCCGCAGCTGCTGCAGGAACTGCACCAGCCACTGACTCAGCCGCTGCCCCTGCCGCAGCGCCAACCAAGTAAAAAGGCCAGACTGATGACCACGATTGCCGCAACAGGTACAGACCTCCACGCGCATGACCATCATGACGCGGATCATAAGCCAGCCTTCTTCGCGCGCTGGTTTATGTCGACCAACCACAAGGATATCGGCACGCTCTATTTGATCTTTGCGATTTTCGCAGGGATCGTCGGCGGCGCGATTTCAGGCCTCATGCGCCTTGAGCTCGCCGCGCCGGGTATTCAGTATCTTCAAGGCTGGGCATCAATGATGGCCGGCAAGGAAGCGTCTTTGGACGAAGCCTATCACATGTGGAATGTGCTGATCACCGCCCACGGGCTGATCATGGTGTTCTTCATGGTCATGCCAGCCATTATCGGTGGTTTCGGCAACTGGTTCGTGCCGCTCATGATTGGTGCGCCAGACATGGCGTTCCCCCGTATGAACAATGTCAGCTTCTGGCTGACGGTTGTTGCGTTCATTATGTTGCTGGGCTCCAGCTTTGTACCCGGTGGTACGGGCCTTGGTGCAGGCACAGGCTGGACAGTATACGCACCGCTTTCGACCTCCGGCTCCGTTGGACCTGCGGTTGATATGGCGATCTTCTCGCTTCACCTTGCAGGTGCTGCATCGATCCTTGGTGCGATCAACTTCATCACGACCATCTTCAATATGCGTGCCCCCGGCATGACGCTGCATAAAATGCCGCTGTTTGTCTGGTCCGTGCTTGTGACCGCATTCCTTCTGTTGCTCGCATTGCCGGTATTGGCTGCTGCCATCACGATGCTTCTAGTCGACCGTAACTTTGGCGGTGCATTCTTTGATGCGGCCGCCGGCGGTGACCCTGTATTGTATCAGCATCTGTTCTGGTTCTTCGGGCACCCTGAAGTGTACATCATGATCTTGCCAGGCTTTGGCATCATCAGCCAGATCGTTGCGACGTTCAGCCGCAAGCCTGTCTTCGGTTATCTCGGCATGGCTTATGCCATGGTCGCAATCGGTGTCGTTGGCTTCGTCGTTTGGGCGCACCACATGTTCACCACGGGCATGAGCGTTGACATGAAGATGTACTTCACAGCGGCAACGATGGTGATTGCGGTGCCAACCGGCATCAAGATCTTCAGCTGGATCGCCACCATGTGGGGCGGTTCGGTCAGCTTCAAAACGCCGATGGTTTGGGCAATGGGCTTCATCTTCATGTTCACCGTTGGTGGCGTGACTGGTGTTGTGCTCGCCAACGGCGGTCTCGACGACAATCTGCACGACACATATTATGTTGTCGCCCACTTCCATTATGTGTTGTCGCTTGGTGCGGTCTTCTCGCTCTTCGCCGGCTTCTATTACTGGTTTGGCAAGATGTCGGGTCGTCACCTGAACGAATTTTTGGGCCATCTGCACTTCTGGGTGTTCTTCATTGGCGTGAACGTATTGTTCTTCCCAATGCACTTCCTCGGAAACTCCGGCATGCCACGTCGTTACCCCGATTATCCAGAAGCCTTCGCTTACTGGAATGGTGTGGCATCGACTGGCTATGCCATCATGGCTGTCGGTATCCTGATATTCTTCGTCAACGTGATCTGGTCTTTGTTGGCCGGTCGCCGCGCGGAAGACAATTATTGGGGTGAAGGCGCGACAACGCTTGAGTGGACGCTGACAAGCCCTCCACCATATCACCAGTTCGAAACGCTGCCGGTTATCAAGTAACCGGCGGCGGTTCGCCGCTTCAAAGCTTTAAGGCGTTTGGATACGGACATGACAACCGCAGCGCGTGACATATTAATGCCCGCCGAATGGCGTGACTTCTGGGCTTTAACCAAGCCCAGAGTTATGTCGCTTGTCGTATTCACCGCCTTATGTGGTCTGCTGGCCGCGCCTGGCAATATCCATCCCATCATCGCCTTTACGGCGGTCCTGTGCATTGCCCTCGGCGCCGGTGCATGTGGTTCGCTGAACCAATGGTACGAAGCCGATGTCGACGCCAAAATGGCGCGGACAGCTCAGCGGCCATTGCCCGCCGGACGAATGGATCGTGCGGCAGCGTTGCACTTCGGCGTCGGCCTTGCGGCCTTTTCCGTCGGCATCATGGGTGTTGCCGTAAACTGGCTGTCGGCCGGTTTGCTGGCTTTCTCGATATTCTTTTATTCCATCGTCTACACAATCTGGCTCAAGCCCAACACGCCGCAAAATATCGTTATCGGCGGCGCTGCAGGCGCATTCCCGCCGGTCATTGGATGGGCCGCCGTCACCGGTGATGTGACTTTCCTGCCGGTCTTGCTCTTCACCATCATCTTCTTGTGGACCCCGCCGCATTTCTGGGCGTTGGCGCTGTTTATGAAGACCGATTACGGCGCAGCGGGCATCCCGATGCTGCCCAATGTGAAGGGTCAGCGCGTCACGCGTAACCAGATATTTGGGTATAGCTTTCCCATGGCGGGTGCGGCGATATTGCCTTTCATCTTGGGCGATAGCGGCTGGCTATATGGTGCAGCTTCCATGCTGTTGAGCGGGGTATTCCTTATCCTTGCATTCCGGGTCTGGCAAAATGAAGCAACCGATGCCGCGGCGATGAAGCCCGAGAAGCAGCTTTTCGCTTTCTCCATCCTGTATCTGTTTCTTTTGTTCGCTCTGTTTGCTTTTGATCGTATGGTGACCGCATGACCCAGCCTGACCAATCGCCCTATACCGCCGAAGAAACCGCGCTTATCCGGAAACGCCAAGCGGCGCGGTCGCGCGTCATGGGCGTCGCCCTCGTTGGCTTGTGCATATTATTCTTTCTGATCACTGTCGCAAAAGTCGGGGTCTGGGGCTGATGGCCATTTCGAACGCGAAAACCGGACTTTTGGCAGGCGCGCTTGCGGTCTCAATGGTTGGCGTCGGCTTTGCGGCCGTTCCCCTGTATCGCCTGTTTTGTCAGGTGACGGGGTTCGGTGGAACCACGATGCGGGTTGATGCGGCGCAAGCGGCTACCGTATCCGTCACGAACAAATCCATTGTTGTCCGTTTTGACGCCAATCATCGCGGTGACTTGCCGTGGGAATTCAAACCGGAACGCCCGACCGACACGGTCAGCATCGGCGCGAAAGATATGTCGATCTTCTTGGCAAAAAATCTGTCGAGCGAAGCTGTGACGGGGACGGCAACGTTTAACGTCACGCCGGCGCTCGCGGGCAAATATTTCAACAAAATACAGTGCTTTTGCTTCACCGAACAGACACTTAAGCCCGGTGAACAAGTTAGAATGCCGGTCTTATATTATGTCGATCCAAAGATCATGACCGATCCAGAAACCAAAGACATTGAAGAAATTACACTTAGCTACACATTCTACCCAGTGGAAAAGCCAAACACGGTGGACCCGCAGGCGAACGGAAGCTAAGGCAAACTTACCACGTTAAGACTACAGGGAATTGACCATGGCGGGTGCCAAAAATCACGATTATCATATTCTGCCGCCGAGCATCACACCCATATTGGGTTCGTTCTCGGCTCTGACGATGTTCTTCGGCCTCGTGATGTGGATGCATCCCGAGCAGTTCGGTTATGGTAGCCTCGTCTTTGGTCTTGGCCTGTTGGGCGTATTGTACACCTTTTTCGCATGGTGGTCCGACGTTGTGACCGAAGCCCATGCAGGCGATCATACCCCTGTGGTTCAGCTTCACCTGCGCTACGGCATGATCATGTTCATCGCGTCGGAAGTCATGTTCTTCGTGGGCTGGTTCTGGGCATGGTTTGACTTCTCTTTGTTCCCAGTGCCGCTGGAAATCGTGAAGGATGCCGAAACGCATGCATTTACGGTCAGCAACTTGATTGGTCAGGAAGGCGCCGCCGCTTTGATGCAGTGGCCGCCAAAGGGTCTTGAAGTCCTCGATTCGATGAAGTTGCCGCTGCTCAACACCTTGATCCTGTTGTGCTCGGGCACCACCGTCACTTGGGCGCACCATGCGCTCATCCACGGCGACCGCGAAGGTTTGAAAAAAGGTCTGTTGGCGACGATCCTGTTGGGCCTGCTGTTCAGCTCCATTCAGGCATATGAGTATCTAGAAGCACCGTTTCCATTCGCTGGCCTGAACTATGGCACCGCCTTTTACATGGCGACTGGCTTCCACGGTTTCCACGTAATCGTCGGTACAATCTTTTTGGCAGTATGCCTTGTGCGTGCAAACAAAGGCCACTTCACACCAAAGCAGCATTTCGGTTTTGAAGCTGCGGCTTGGTACTGGCACTTTGTCGACGTTGTGTGGCTGTTCCTGTTCATCGCCATCTACATTTGGGGTGGCTGGGGCGCACCAGTTCACGCTTAAATGGCAGCAGAGCAATCTCCAGAAGGGCAGCCCAGCATATTGCGGGCTGCCCTTTTTGGTCTCTGCCCCCAATGCGGCGGCAAAACGCTGTTTGCGGGGCTTGGCCAGTTTGCGGACTCATGTTCGCACTGCAAACTTGATTATGGTGCGTTTAACGTAGGCGATGGCCCTGCGGCATTGCTCACTATGGTGATTGGTGCGCTGATCATTGTCTTCGCTTTGCTGCTCGATTCCGCTGTCCGGCCGCCTTTTTGGGTGCATGTCATTATCTGGGTTCCGGTAACCGCCGCGTTAACCGTGATCACGCTGCGGATGGCGAAAGCGGCATTGCTGGCATCGGAGTATCGGAACCGGGCACATGAAGCCGGGAAGGACGATCTGCTATGAAACGCTGGCCGATTCTTCCAACGATCATTGTGATCATTGCGGTCGGTATCATGATCGGCCTCGGCGTCTGGCAGCTTCAGCGCAAGGCTGAAAAGGAAGCTCTGCTCGCCCGTTACAACGCCGCTGATGGCCTGCCGGCGGTCACTTGGCCCGTCGTTCCTGATCCCAAGGCACTGCCGTTATTTCGGCGCTCTACGCTGATGTGCGGCAAGGTGCTTAAAATCGAGTCGGTGTCAGGCAGCAATCGTGCTGGCGACGCAGGCTTTGCCCATGTTGCCTCGTGCCAAACAGGCGGCGCTGAAGGCTCTAGCGCGAAAGTTGCCATCGGTTGGTCGGAACGCCCGCAATCACCCAGCTGGAACGGCGGACTGGTCCGTGGCATAATCGCGCCCGATGGGGTGCAGTTGATTAAATTGGTGTCGACCGATCCCGCAGATGGTCTGCAACAGCTTGCATTGCCATCGCCAGCGCAAATTCCGAACAACCATTTCCTCTATGCCATCCAGTGGTTCATTTTCGCGGCCGCGGCGTCGATCATTTATATCCTCGCGGTGCGGAAGCGCTTGAAAACGAGATCGGAAGAGCACACGTCTGAACTCCAGTCACTAGCTTGTATCTCGTA
>CALDKP010000409.1 GCA_937898535.1 uncultured Sphingomonadales bacterium
GCAAATCCTGATCAATGATACACCAATAGGCGGCTCTGATGATTTGCGCGCATTGGAGAATCAAGGGAAGCTCGACGCATTATTGGGGCCGCGTGGGGCATAATGATCGCGTTTGACCTGAATTGCAGCAACGGACATCGTTTCGAAGGCTGGTTTGCGTCATCCGAAGATTATTCCAAGCAACAATCGTCCGGGTTGCTGGCCTGCCCCATATGTAATGACATCACCGTGCAAAAGGCGCTGTCCGTGCCGCATGTGCCCAAAAAGGGCAATCAACGCAGCGTGCCTGTGCCGATCGCGGATGTAGCGGCGCCAGCGGCTGCAGCTGAGCCTGCGAAATCCGACGCGCTGCCGCCTGCGGTTGTGGAGTTCGTTCAAAAGCTTGCCGTTGCGCAAACCGAGATGCTGAAACAATCGCAATGGGTAGGGGGCCAGTTTGCCGAGACCGCCCGCGCGATCCATTATGGTGAGGAAGCAGACCGCATCATCCACGGCGAAACAAGCGCCGACGAAGCCAAGGCACTGATGGAGGAAGGCGTCCAGGTTGCACCGCTGCTTTTTCCAGTCGTGCCGCCTTCTGCTAAAAATTGACCGCCCGATAGCACGCAGCTATGGCTTGTGACTTAGCACCCATAGCTCAGCAGGATAGAGCATCAGATTCCTAATCTGGGGGCCACTGGTTCGAATCCAGTTGGGTGCACCATATATTCCAATGACTTAGTGAATATCTTAAGCATAGCCACTATCCGTCGCCACGTCGGACATGGATTGATCCAACCCACTGCACTGTATCACTACCTTAGTGATGAGAGGCTCGGAAATGGTACAGGCGCGGGTTGAGTGCCCTCAACCCATGAACCCCAACCGCTTCTCTGACTTCAATTTGCACAGTTACGTCACGTGACTGCGCAGAGGTTGCATGCCAATATCTCGATGGTTGAAGACGCCCGCGTCAACTTATCATGCTACTGGCAGCAACTGTCCCGACTTCACATCGTAAATGAAACCCCAGACAGGTACATCTTTTGGCGTAAGTGGGTGATTGCGGATGCGGGCGACATCGTCACGAACGCTTTGTGCGAGGTCTTTGAAATTGAGCCAGGCGACATGCCAGCCTTCCGAAGATCCGCCTTCGGATTTAGAGTTTGCCCAAGCAGTGCCGTCAAAGCTTGCGGTTGCACGGCTTGTTTCGAGAAGGCTCGAAATTGTGGGGCCGTCGAACAGTTCCATTCCACAATCTGTATGATGAATGACGAACCATTCCTTGGTTCCAAGGAGCTTATGGCTGATCACAAGCGAACGGATCGCATCATCACTGGCACGGCCACCAGCATTGCGAATAACGTGCGCGTCACCTTCAGCGAGCCCTGCATATTTTGCCGGATCCAACCGGGCGTCCATGCAGGTTAGAATAGCGAACCCACGTGCTGGCGGCAAAGCAAGGTCAGCTTTTGCACCAAATGAGGCTGCGTATGACTGGTTCGCCTCAATAATCTCGTCGTAGATTTTCGTAGGTTTGGGTTCAAGATGACGCTCTGACATTTTTGCAATTCTCCAGCTCTGTTCGTTGTCTTCCAGCTTTGAAAACAACATGCCGGCCGCGTTTACCAAGGCTCCAGCATGATGCAAACACTTGTTGCGTTTGCATGCGCGCGTTTGAAAGCGGTGTACTTGATGACATTGAGACTATCACGAATGGACCACAGCCCTCGTTAGTTGATATGTTTATTCACGCTGTCGAGGGCTTCGCTATCATATTTGATAATGCTTCGATGTTTGCGTCGACTTTCATCGAAAATTTCGCCTCCGTGCCAGTCTCAAGATACCCTAAACATCCACGACGTGGCGACAGAGCGAGTCTGACACTCTGCGCCATTTTGTTATCAGCCGGTGCGAACCAGATCAGATTTGCGTCGCTGTTCCCGCCACGGTGTAAAGCGTCACCAAAATTCCGGCTATCAGACCGCCTGAACGATAGCTGCCCGTGCGTTGCCATGTGAACGTCGCGATGATGGCTAAGGCAATCAGCACGGGCACGAACTGGATCGCGATGACGGTGCTGAGCGGATCAG
>CALDKP010000410.1 GCA_937898535.1 uncultured Sphingomonadales bacterium
GGGACGTTGAGTGACGCGTCGCCACCCATCGCCATGCGGCGGTTCATGCTGACGACTTCATCTTCGGTAACGCCCAGATCGGTGGCGATCTTGGCGACATGCTCCGGCGTCAGGTCGCCATCTTCAAAGGCGGCGAGATTATTCTTCATCCGGCGCAGGTTGAAGAACAGCTTTTTCTGCGCGGCAGTCGTGCCGATTTTGACAAGGCTCCAACTGCGCAGAATGAATTCCTGCATCGACGCGCGGATCCACCACATCGCGTAAGTCGCGAGGCGGAAACCGCGGTCTGGATCGAATTTCTTCACACCTTGCATCAATCCGATATTGCCTTCGGAAATAAGCTCGGACACCGGCAGGCCGTAGCCGCGATAGCCCATGGCAATTTTTGATACGAGTCGAAGATGTGACGTAACGAGCTGCTCGGCAGCTTTGGTATCGCCATGTTCTTGAAAGCGCTTGGCAAGCATATATTCTTGCTCAGGCTTCAAAACCGGAAACTTCCGGATTTCGCTTAGGTAACGATTTAGGCTCGCGTCCCCCCCAAGGGCAGGTATTGTAGCCGGAACATTCTTTTTCTCAGACATGTTTTCCTCTTTCATTGTGCTTCCCACCGGGCCTCATCAAGCACCCGCTAGCAAAGCGTTCCCTTTGAACCTCTATATGCGCAATTGGCTTAACAGAAGCTGCATATCCTCTGGTAAACCGCATTCGAACCGTAAGGTTTCGCCGGATATCGGATGAATAAACCCCAATGAGGCAGCATGCAATGCCTGTCGGTCGAACGGATCCTGATCTGGTCCGATTCTGTAGGGGTTTTGTCGATTAGAATAAACGCTGTCGCCGATTAGTGGATGGCCGATGTGGGCCATATGGACGCGGACTTGATGGGTCCGCCCCGTTTCCAACGTGCATTCGACGACCGCGGTTTTGGAAAATGCCTCCGTCATGCGAAAATGCGTTACTGCGTGCTTACCTTTGGAATCGGGCAGCACCGCCATTTTTTTGCGGTTGGTCGTTGATCGGCCAATTTGTGTGCGCACCGTCCCCGCAGGTGGGGCAGGGATGCCGCTGACGATCGCGATATATTTGCGTTCGATATCATGCGCGGCGAATAATTTGGCGAGCCCCTCATGCGCGACGTCGCTTTTCGCCACGACCAACAGCCCGGATGTGTCTTTATCGATTCGGTGGACAATGCCTGGGCGCTGAACGCCGCCAATACCTGACAACTTGCCCTCACAATGGTGCAACAGCGCATTGACCAATGTTCCGTCGCTATGCCCCGCTGCAGGATGCACAACCAAACCAGCGGGTTTGTTCACGATGATCAGGTGGTCATCTTCGTAAACGACTTCGAGCTGAATATCTTGTGGGATTGCTTTGTCAGGCTTGGGGGCAGGGACATTTAATTCAAAATGCTGCCCTGACATTTTCTTGCTTGCGGGGTCAGCGAAGCTTTGTCCGTTGATGCGAACTGCCGCTTCTGCGATCAGTGCCTGAATACGTGCGCGCGAAAATTGCGGCAGCGCTTTTGCAAGCGCGCTATCGAGCCTTCCTTCGCCCAAAATACCTGTAAATGTGGCATTTTCTCCAACCATCGCATACACATGGGTTATGGCCCTGCATTTATCAAGCAATGACCAGAAACAACT
>CALDKP010000411.1 GCA_937898535.1 uncultured Sphingomonadales bacterium
TTCCCGATTTGCGTCCATAAAATCCAGCTTCCATGTGACGTTTTTGCGTGAAAGACGGTTTAAAACGTGGGTCATAATAAAACGAAGCAAAAACAGATTCTGTCACGGCATAATTCACATCATTACCGATATAATCCATTAAGGTAAACGGCCCCATTCGGAATCCTCCGATTTTTGTCATTGCCCAATCGATTGTTGCAAAATCTGCAAGACCTTCTTCGTATATTTTTAAGGCTTCACCGTAATAAGGTCGCGCAACGCGGTTAACAATAAATCCTGGTGTATCTTTACAAATAACGCCTACTTTCTTCCAAGAGCGAATCAACTCTTTTGAAAAATCAAGTGTTTCTTGAGAAGTTTGTACCGCTGGAATGATTTCAACCAATGGCATTAATGGCGCTGGATTAAAGAAATGAATTCCAATTACGCGTGAAGAATTTTTTAAAACCGAACCAATGCTTGCGATTGATAACGAAGACGTGTTACTCGCCAAAATACATTCTTGCGAAACAATCGTTTCCAAATTCGCAAAAACACTATGTTTTACCTCCAATTTTTCTACAATTGCTTCAATGACAATTTTGCTTGACTTGAAATCATGCACATCAGTTGAATACGTAATTCGTCCCTGAATATTGATTTTTTCATCTTCTGTGTAACCAGCAAGGCGAATAATCTCCATACGGTCCAGCAATGGGCCAGGAATATTCATGCTATTAGCGGTTGCCACAAACATCACATCGGACAAGTCGAAGTCGACTTCGACGTAATGATCGGCAAACTTGTTGTTTTGTTCAGGGTCCAACACCTCCAGCAACGCGCTAGAAGGATCACCGCGCGAGTCCATGCCAAGCTTGTCGATTTCATCGAGCAAGAACAACGGGTTCATCGTTCCCGCTTTTTTCAAATTGGCTGCGACCTTACCAGGCATCGAACCGATATAGGTCCGGCGATGGCCACGAATCTCTGCTTCATCACGCACACCGCCAAGCGACTGACGGATGAATTCTCGACCGGTTGCCTTGGCAATCGATTTGCCAAGCGACGTTTTACCAACGCCGGGAGGGCCGACGAGGCACAAGATTGGACCTTTGAGCTTGTTGGTACGTGCCTGCACCGCAAGATATTCGACAATGCGGTCCTTGACCTTTTCCAAGGCAAAATGGTCCTCGTCGAGAACTTCCTGCGCCTTGGCGATGTCGCGCTTCAGCTTGGACTTCTTGCCCCATGGTATGCCCAGAAGCGTGTCGAGATAATTGCGCACGACGGTCGCCTCGGCTGACATTGGTGCCATGCCGCGCAGCTTTTTCAATTCAGCATTGGCTTTCACCTTTGCTTCCTTGGAAAGCTTCATCGTGTCGATCTTGTTTTGAAGCTCGGCAACTTCGTCGCCGCCTTCGCCATCGTCATTGCCCAACTCGCGCTGGATGGCCTTCATCTGCTCGTTCAGATAATATTCGCGCTGGGTCTTTTCCATTTGGCGCTTCACGCGGCCACGGATTTTCTTTTCGACCTGCAATACGCCCAATTCGCCTTCCATGAAGGCAAACGCCATTTCCAACCGGCGAAGCGGGTTCGCTTCAACCAGAAGCGATTGCTTATCCGATACCTTTAACTGGATATTGGCCGCAACAGCGTCCGCAAGCGCCGAAGGCGTTTCGATTTCCGAGAGCTGCACCGCGGTTTCGGCAGGCATTTTCTTGTTGAGCTTCGAATAATTTTCAAACTGCTCCGCGACCGAACGCATCAGCGCGGTGGCTTCAGGACCGTCAGCATCCTGCTCGACAACGAGTGATACAGCCGCTTCGACATATTCGCTGCCATGTTCCAGCAAATCACGCAATTGCGCCCGT
>CALDKP010000412.1 GCA_937898535.1 uncultured Sphingomonadales bacterium
GTCGGCAGACCAATCCAATGCTTGTTATTTAAGAAATAAAAAATGGCTGAAAGTGAGAGAAAAATACCTGCAGATGAACTCAAAAATAGACGAAAATCTGTTTCTCCTAAAACAGAAACGACTATAATCTGAACAAAGCCGATGATTAGTAAAACACTTGGGAACCGGTTGGATTTTCGGGTGAGACCTCGGTCTGCAAAACTTAATGATTTGATCGATGAAGATAATAATAATAATGCCTCACCTAACGGGCTGCCAAGGCCGTCACTAGCTTCAAAAGCCTGCAATAAGAATAGGTTACCCAAAAGCGCCACAGCGTTGGCAACTAAAAAAATATACACTGTGCGCGTTTTTATATGTATCACGAGGAGGCAGATCGAGAACATCACAAGCTCCCCCATAAGGAGGTACTGAAACATCGAAGCCGTAGCTACAAAATCATTATTTGACGTCATCTTGAACCATTATCCCCAAGCATAGCTTCAACAGTTGCACGAAGTTTGCAACCGACGCCCTGTCATGAATCATCCCGCCAAACATCTGCTATCGCTGCAAATGCCATTTGCTCTTCCAGGAAGGCGTTCACTACCGTTGGATCAAGCCTGTTACCTGCCATTTTGGTAATCTCGTCGATAGCCTGTTTGTGCGTCCATGATCGCTTCCAAGGCCGTTTGCTTGTAAGCACGTCATACACATCTGCCAAAGCCATCAGCTGGACTGATTGGGGGGCACTATCACCCGGCGAGCTGGAGCCTTGGTCAAGACCTTCCAAAAGTTCGGTACTTCCATCGGCGGCATATTTTGGATCATATTTCGATGCACCAACCTTAAACAACAGGTCCATCTGTGCATCTAGGTCTGGCATCGTTAACCAGCCCTTCGGCCTTAGATTATCGATCAGTAAACCAACATATTTCTTCTTCCGAAGAATACTGTTTCCGGCCTCGCTATCTCGCGCCTGCGACAATGCGATAAGGCTATCCAGGGATGCTCTTTCGGTATCAAGACGAAGCGTGCGTTCCTTGTTCCAGAGTTTTTGGAACTGAAAGTTTGTAACCGCATTCAGCAGAACAAAGAAGGACGCCCCGATGACCAGCCAAAGCAACACTGGCATTCCGCTATCATCAACTAAACTGAATTTATATGCATATTTATCTTGGCCGCTAATCGAAACAATTCGCGTTATAACGAGAGCAATCGGTCCAAGCGCGGCCAATATAGCGAATAAAAGATGAATAGATTTCGATTTGCGAAAAATTTTGATCAATTCCAGTATCAACAATATCTGTGTCGCGATAGCGGATGTGAATATTAAGCAGGCATAGGCACTGCTCGGCCCCACAAGAACACGCCCAAAAAAAACCAGGCACAAAAATATCGCGCCGCGCCAAAGAATTTTTGCAAACGGAGGCGCTCCGAATATCTTCTTTTTTTCTTCGAGCAGCTCCTGCCTTACGGACAGGGGCAGCAGTATGAGGGCCGTGCTTGCAAAAACCTCGAACGCGAAATGCACGCCACTCAGATAAGCTGCAATACATAGCACTATGATGAGGGAAAGGGTTAGTGGCCTGAAGACGGACGTAGCGGTAGTGAATTGCGCTCGTTCCGCGGTCAGATAGGGTAACAGCAACCCCGCAGCATAAGCAGCAACAAAAAAATACAGAACAGAGCTTGGTTCCAACATTCTCCAGCCCTTTCCTCAGCCAATGAACATAAATTTTACATGATTTTACCTACTTTATAGTACAAAAGCGCGGGATCTTTTATTTCGAATTTTTTATCTAACGGCCGTTTATTTTAATTTATTTTTATAATGAAAACATAGGTTTACATTTGTTGCTATTGCTTGGCCTCAGTACCGTTTGTCGGTCATCAGAGCACTTGTCACTGATGCAGGCAAATTTAGTTCTGCGACTAAGGCGCCGCGGTTGGGTTGTCTCCTGATAGTCCGCTTTGCCCAATCGTCGATTCAAAAACTGCGGTCCGCTCCCGGCCGAAATGCCGCCCTTCAGTAAAATGCGTATCCTTCTAGTGGCCATTCCGGCCAAAGGAGAAGTGAGATGGGTATTTCTAATCTCGTTCCTATTGCGCATGAACGTAGACCATGGAATGCTGGAAGCTTGGTAGGCGCTAAGCGGCCACTCAAACCTTGCGATGTCCGGGCAATTCGCTTCTTTCTAACATCGGAGAATGCGCGATCAGGCGCTTTTCGACCTAGCGACTGGCAGCAAATTAAGGGGGTACGATGTCATAAAACTAAAGATTCGTGATGCCATGAGCGAAGGTAGCATTCGAAACCGCGCAACGGTCGTTCAACAAAAACCGGACGCTCCGTACAATGTGAATTGATGGCAGATTGCCGGATGAGCCTTCTGGCTTGGCTTGAAAGACGCGGCGGGTCCTTAGATGACTTTGTTTTTCCAAGTCGCGTTAACTGCGTCGGGCACCTCAGTGCGCGGCGATACACTCGTCTTGTCGACGAATGGGTACAGTGATTGCACTGGCCAGCGTACAGACCGCTTTACACTCCAAGCAAGGCACCATCGAGCCAGAAATGGCTCATATCGCGTTCTTCATTCCCCCGTCAGCGCGGTCGGCTCCGTTCCGGCGGAATCGCCTGTGCGCCGGGGCGTCTAGGGTCTGCAGCACCTAAAAATAGACCGTTTTCGATCATGATGGATTGTGCACTGCCCATTGTTTCATCGGATGTGATTGGGTGGCCCATGGCTTGCAATATGCGCACCGTATCGGGATTGAAATTTGGCTCAACGCGCAATTTATCGCTAGCATCTTGAAAGATACGCGGCTGGTGGGTTGCTTCTTCCACATTGAGATTGAAATCGACAACGTTGACGATCACTTGCATCACCGTGTCGATGATCGTGCTGCCTCCCGGCGTACCGGTTACGAGCCAAGGCTTACCATTTTTCATAACAATTGTCGGCATCATCGTCGACAGCATCCGTTTCCCTGGAGCCATCGCATTGAGGGGTGGTGGCAAGCCGTCACGCAGGGCTTTTGCGGCTTGTGCATGCGAGAAGTTATTCATTTGATTGTTGAGCAGCACGCCCGTCCCTGCGATCATCACGCCCGAACCGAAATCGGCGCCCAAAGTGTAGGTCGTTGACACCACATTGCCTTGGGCGTCCGCAACCGAGAAATGGGTTGTCGACGGGCTTTCATATTTTAATGGATCACCCACGCCCATTTGCGTGACCGGCTTGGCTTTGTCGGGATCGATGAGCTTCGCGCGTGACAGGGCGTAGCTTTTTGAAATGAAGCCCTTGATCGGCGTCGTGACGAAATCGGTATCTCCCAACACAGCATAGCGATCAGCATATCCCAACTTCATAGCTTCGGCCATGATGTGCAGCGACTTGGCCGAACCCACGCCGTTTTGTTTCAGGTCAAAATTCTCAACGATGTTGAGCATATTGAGCAACGTCGCACCGCCTGCGCTGGCTGGTGGTGCGGTTACGATATCAAGGCCACGATATGTCCCGCGCAATGGCTTACGCTCAATCGCGCGATAGGCGGCCAAATCTTCTATGGTAATCAACCCGCCATTGGCTTTCATGTCGGCGGCAAAACGTGCCGCGACAGGACCCTTATAAAAACCATCCGCCCCGCGTTTTGCGATTTGCGTCAGTGTCCATGCAAGGTCTGGCTGCTTCAGCCTTTCCCCTGCCCGATATAGCGCGCCGTCAGGCTTGTAATAAGCGGCTTTGGCGGCAACACTGGTCGACAGGCGCTCTTTTCCCCAACCAAAAACAAAGGCTTCGTCCGGGGTAAGAACAACGCCGTCGCGGGCAAGCGCGATTGCGGGCGCAACAACGTCTGCCCAACGCAGCTTGCCGTATTTTTTATGCGCCATATGGAGGCCCGCAACAGTTCCGGGTACCGATGGCGCGAGATAACCGCGACTGGCGATTTGCGATTCTTGCCCCTGATTATCTAAAAACATCGCAAGCGTTGCGGCCTTTGGTGCGACCGAACGGAAATCGAAAAAGACTTGCTCTCCGCTCTCGGCATCATGCACGAGCATGAAGCCATCGCCACCGATATTACCCGCCCGCGGGAGCGTGACAGCCAAAGCAAAGCCAATGGCAACAGCGGCGTCCACCGCATTACCGCCACGGCGTAATATGTCCGCGCCAACTTCTGACGCGATTGCATTTTGCGACACCACCATGCCCTGTTCGCCAACGACGGGTGAATGGATGCTGGGATATTCGAGCAGCTGTTTCTTCTGCGCAATGACTGGGGATGCCGTCAACGCGACCATGGACAACAACATGATGCCCGCACGTGACCATTTTCCGATAATCTTCATGACCAAACTCCTCCCAGCAATCGCGCAGCCCGTTCGGCCGATCCCATCGCATATGTCCAACCCAGCATGCCATGTCCTACGTTGATTGTAACCCTTGGCGCAATCTTCCTGATAATCGGAAGCGCGTTGGCCGTCATGGGGCGAATACCGGCCCAGCCCTGATATGACGCTGCATAATCCGCGGCGCGCGGCAGAACGCCAGCTGCCGCCGATACCAAAGTCCCAAGTTGGCGTTGATCGACCCGAGTGTTTCTGACGCCCAATTCGGCAAGCCCCGCAACACGGATAGCACCATCAAGCGGACAGAAAACGACTTTTCTGGAGACATCGGTAATGCTCATCTTGGGCGATGCTTGCCCCGGAGCGGCCGTAAAGGAATAGCCCTTCATCGGCATCAGGGTCGCCCCAAGCCCATGTTTTTTCAGTAAATTGTTAGCGTCCATTCCGGCGCACATCACAAGCTGATCGCATGCGATAGTTTCGCCCGCCTTTGTAGTAACCATTACCGTGTCGCTATCAGCATTCCAGCTTTCAACTTCAGTCGCCAGCCGCACTTGCACACCATATGCTTTGACCAACTGCGATAGCAGGGCATTGCAGAATTTGTGCGGGTCGCCCAGTTCCTCCCGCGGCGAATAAATAGCGCCGATAAAGCCGCCCGCGCGTTCAGCAAGCGCAGCTTCTTTGTTGACCGCCTCGTTGGGTGTCAGAATCTCCTGCTCGGCCCCGTGTTTTTGCCTGACCGAAACCATATCGCACGCCGATTTAAATGCCGCCGCGTCATCATAGACCAACATCTTACCAGCAGACTGATGCCCGAATTCGATCTTATGCTGTTCCAGCAAGGCATGCATGGCCAATTGAGATTCAAGGCCCAATTGCAAACCCGCAAGGCTGTTTTCAAGGAACCGTTGGTGCGTGCAATTGCGCAGAAACGCCATGAACCAGGCAATTTGGCTTGGGTCTAAGTTCGGCCGTAAACGAAAGCTGGAATCCACACCCAAAGCAAGGGAAGGCAATCGTTTCAGCAAACTGTTGCTCGCCAGGGCGTCGGTATAGATATAGCTGAGTTGCGCACCATTTGCGAAAGAGGCACCGCTGCCCGCGATAGATGCGCGGTCAATGATGGTGACTTCAACGCCGCGTCGCGCCAGTGCATATGCAGTGGCTACACCCACCACCCCTGCACCCAAAACAATCGCGCGGCGAGGCAACACATCATCGCTGGAATTTTGGGACCGGATCATCCCGTCTAGCTAAAGATGCACCCGACAAGAGCAAGCGTCGTTGCCGAACAATAATACATCTCACCCATAACTTTGGGTTAAGTATCTGAGTGCCGTTACACAGGCGCGCACATTATGGCTGCAATGCCTTTTTGACCTCCTCAACGAACTGCAGCCCCAATCGCGACGGAGGTCTATCCTCCAGCCAGATGGCATGGACCCCGAACTGCATTTCCGGCGAAATGGAGAGTGCCTCCAGACCGTCGCTTGCCATTGATCGTGCCGTGAACTGATCAACGATCGCAATCCCCGACCCGAAACGCACCAAGGCGGCCGCGATATAATAAGTGCTCACCGATATGATCTTGCGCACATCAACCTGCGCTTTTTCCAAAGTGGCTTCAATAAGATCGCCAATGGGACCGCTGCCGTTGACGCTGATCATGTCCATGCCGCTCAGCTCGTTGAGTTTCAGCGAGGTTTTATCGGACGAAAACTTGCCCGGTTGGCAGATCAGATAAAGCCGCGCCGCCGATAGCTTTTCCAGTTTCAGTCTTGGGTGTTCTGCCGGATCATAGCCAATCGAAAGGTCGCACTCACGCTCATACAACGCGCGTGATGTGTCGTTATGGTGCAGGGTTTTGACGTCGAAGGTAACGTTGGGATATTTTGTGCGGAATGCCGCAATGGCGCGGGGTGCCACTTCAAGTCCCAGCGATGGTGCCACGCCTATCCGCAGATGGCCCGTGCCTGTGTTGCGCAAATTGTTCGCGGTGACCTGCAGTGAGGAGATGCGGCTGAAGACCTCATCTACTTCACGAAACAGCGCATGCGCTTCGTCGGTCGGAACCAAACGTCCACGCACCAGATTGAACAGACTGATACCAAGCTGCGATTCGGTGTGCCGCAGTACCTTGCTGACTGCGGGCTGCGAAACATTCAATCCGCGCGCGGCCGCACTGATTGAGCCGTTTGCATAAACGGCGTGAAAAACTTCAATCTGCCTCAGTCTCATTTGGACAAGTTAGCGGCGCAATTTCTGCGCCGCTAATTGCCAAGCAGTCGTCATGTCAGACCGCTTTATCAAAACTCTTTCGACAGCTCGAAATAGACAAACCGGCCGACAGCATCGTGCAACGATCCCAGGAAGCCGTAGTTCGTCGATGCGAGCGGAGGCTGCTTATCGAACAAGTTACGCGCGCCTACGCGGAACCGTGTGCCCGAAAATGCACCCTGATCATCACCCGCGCGATATTGCACATAGGTGTTTACCGTCGTGACGCTGGGCAACTTGAAAAACTCGTTGTTTACCTGAATCGTTCCAGTGTCGAAAACAGCGCCAACATAATTGACCAAGACGCCCGCACTCACAGGGCCTGATTTCCACGTCAGGTTTCCGCTGAGGCGCCACTCGGGATTGCCGTTGACCTGAATCTGGCTTCCGGCTTGCGTAATCGTCACGCCTGATCCCAATGTACCGGCCGCGTTTGCCGCGATCAGTTTCGCCTGCAGTTCAGATGCCGACTGTTCATATGTCAATAGCTTCGATGCGTTGATGTCGATATTGAAGCTACCGATCAGCGTATTCCGCACATCATAGCTTACGCCGAAATCCAGGCCTTCCAACTCGCGCAGTCCAAGGTTGAAATAATCATCCTGAACATAGTCGATGGTGCCGAACAGTTGCGTGCCAACCGGCGCCAGACGCACAACATTCGGGTTGCTCCGTCCGCTCTGCCGCTCGAGAAGGTCGAACAAAATCTGGTTTTGCGCGCCTTGCAGGCCGATGACGCCCTTGGAACGCAATGACCAATAATCCGCCGTGAAAGTGAGGTTGCGGAAAGGCTGTACAATGATGCCTGCCGACAAGGTTTCCCCATTTTCAGGTGTCAGGTTCTGATTGCCTGAACGAACTTCAAGGGTGCTAATACCGCTACAGGTTGTCGCCGGGTTCAGGCGGCAAGCGGCAAAGTCAGTACGCGTATTGGCGACCTGTGTTCCTGCACTATAAAATTGCGCAAGGTTGGGTGCGCGGAAATTCTGCGACCATGCCGAACGGAGTTTGATGCCATCCATCACGGTCCATGCACCGGCAACCTTGGTCTTGAACACATTTCCAAAGTCGGAATAATGTTCATCGCGGGCCGCAACTTGCAGATCAATCGATTGGATCAGCGGTATTTCCATATCGTCCGAAATCAACGGTACGGCGAGTTCGGCATATGCCGACACTACGGTACGACGCGCCTTTACATCCGGCGAAGGGCTGGCGCCCATGATGTCGGTGCCATAGCGAATACCCGAAACGCTGTCTGTATAGGTCGTGGTGCCATCCAGACGGTTATCCCGGTCATCTGAATAGGTTTCGCGCCGCGCTTCGAGGCCGCTGGCGAAGCCTACGCCACCGGCAGGGAGGCTAAAGACATCGCTGTTGGAAATGCGGAAATCCCATGTGCCAAGCGACGTCGTGCTGATGCGGTGCACATCGACCAAGAAGGACTGAATGGTGGCCGCACTGTTCGGGGTGCCATCTCCAAGCGAATAATTGAGTTGATTGCCACCATTGAACGGGTTGTACGCATCGGGGGTCGACCGTGCGAGAGCCGCCTGAAACAGCGTATTGCTGACAGCATTTTTTGTATTATCGTCGGTACGCGCCCAAGAATAAGAGGCTGCCGAATCCCATTTGAAATTGCCCCACTCTCCGCGCACGCCGATCAGCGAGCGGATGCTGTCATCGGTTACGACGAACGTACGCGGGCCAGTATCGACTGGACGATAGTTTGTGACACGCAGTGCAAGCCCAGTCGTTGGCACGCCAACCAGTCCTGCCAAACGATTGGGGTTGGTCACGCCGTTGAACGTGGTTGGACCGAAGGGATTGTAATAATTGGTGGTCGGGATCGTAATGACCGCACTGGAAATCGGTGCGGATTGTTCACGCTGACCTTCAAGCTTGGCATTATAATAGCCGAGTTCGCCAAAGAGTTCGACCGATCCGATGTCCTGACGGAAGGTGCTAAAAAGATTGATGCGGTCAAGACCGCCGCGAATCGTGCGATCGGGGTTTTCATCGTAACGCAACACACGGCTAGTTGTACCTGTAATGACACCGCTCTTCAGACAGAGATTGCCGTTGAAGACAGCGCTTGAACAGCCAGCCGCAGTGTTTGTGATTGGTTCGATGTGGAAAACGCCCGAAGTCGTCAATGCTGTCGTCGAGGTGCCTTGACGGATGGTGGGCGACGGAACGGCCGTTACCGTAAATGTACCCCAAGGAGATGACGTTGAACGGTTATCGAAACCAGTATCGGCTTCCCAAGGTGTCCCGACCAGCGCCGGCATATGATTTTCACTTGCCGAAAATGGCCGTTCGCTTGCGAATAAAGGCGTCCGCTTTGTC
>CALDKP010000413.1 GCA_937898535.1 uncultured Sphingomonadales bacterium
GGTGTTTCGACATCAACCGGTGGCGTCTCAACCTCGACCGGCGGTGTTTCGACATCAACCGGTGGCGTCTCAACCTCAACCGGAGGTGTTTCGACTTCGACGGGCGGTGTTTCTACATCAACCGGTGGCGTCAGCACGTCGACATCATCGTCGTCCTCCAGCTTTGGCGGTAGCACCTCTACATCGTCGAGCACATCATCGTCGGCCTCCAGCTCAACCAGTTCGTCATCGTCCACCTCCAGTTCCAGTGGCGGATCAAATGGCGGCTATGGCGGCTCGACAGGTGGAACCGATGTACCAGCGCCACCTATGGTCATGCTGTTTGGTGCTGCGGCTGCTGGACTGATGGCGCGCAGACGTGCCGCCAAGAAAGCGAAAGCGAACAAGGCTGCATGACCGGATTTCGATAGGTCAGGAAATGGGTAGTCTTCGCGCGGCCCTTTTTCGTTGCGAAACCGATGCGCGAACGGCATAGCCTGCGACTATGCATGACCTAAAATATATCCGCGAAAATCCGCAAGCCTTTGATGCCGCCCTTATCCGCAGGGGCGCTGCGCCCGTAGCTGCATCGGTTCTGGCGCTGGATGAAAATCGCCGCGCTTTGTTGACTGAAATGCAAAATGCACAAGCGCGCCGCAATGAAGCGTCGAAAGCAATCGGCGCTGCCATGGGCAAGGGCGATACGGCAACCGCAGAGGCGCTGAAAGCCGAAGTTGCCGAGTTGAAGGACACCTTACCGGCATTGGAAGAGCAGGAACGCGCGGCCGGCGAAGAATTGGATACGCTGCTTGCCGGGCTGCCCAATTTGCCTGCCGACGACACGCCAGATGGCGCAGATGAAACCGAAAATGTTGAAATAGCCCGGTGGGGAACGCCGCGCAGTTTTGAATTTGAACCGCGCGATCATGCCGATTTGGGGCCAGTGCTTGGCCTCGACTTTGAAACGGGCGTTGCAATTTCCGGTGCGCGCTTCACCTTCATGCGCGGACAAATGGCGCGGCTTAATCGGGCGCTTGGTCAGTTCATGCTGGACTACCAGACCGGACAGCGCGGTTACACAGAATGCGCCACGCCTTATCTGGTGCGTCAGGAATCGCTGTTTGGTACCGGACAACTTCCAAAGTTTGCCGAAGATAATTTTCAGACGACCGATGGCCGCTGGCTTATCCCAACCGCCGAAGTGTCGTTGACCAACAGCGTGCGCGAACAGATTTTGGATGAAAGCGCGTTGCCAATCCGTATGACTGCATTGACGCCCTGTTTCCGTTCCGAAGCCGGCGCGGCGGGACGCGATACGAAAGGCCTGATCCGCCAACACCAGTTTGAAAAGGTCGAACTGGTTTCCATCGTTCGCCCCGAAGACAGCGCCGCCGAACATGAACGCATGGTCGAAAGTGCCGAGGGTATCTTGCAAGCGCTTGAACTGCCTTACCGCAAGATGCTGCTGTGCACGGGTGATATGGGTGCCAGTGCGCGCAAGACCTATGACCTTGAGGTCTGGTTGCCGGGGCAGGGGCTGTACCGTGAAATTTCGAGCTGTTCGAACTGCGGTGATTGGCAGGCGCGCCGTATGAACACGCGCTACCGCCCTGCGGAAAGCAAAGGCAATGTGTTCGTACACACGTTGAACGGTTCTGGCTTGGCCGTTGGCCGTACGCTCGTTGCCGTTCTCGAAAATCACCAGCAGGCGGATGGCAGCGTGATCGTTCCAACCGTGCTGCAGCCATATATGGGCGGCCTGACGAAGCTGGAGATTGCAGCCTGATGCGCATTTTGTTGACCAATGATGATGGTGTAAATGCGCCGGGCCTTAAGGTGTTGGAGGCGATTGCCCGCACCCTGAGCGATGACATCTGGATTGTCGCACCGGCTGAGGAAAATTCAGGGGCAGGTCATTCGCTTACGCTGACCAAGCCTGTTCGCATTCGTCAACATGGCGAAAAACATTATTCGGTTGCGGGGACGCCAACCGATTCTGTGATGCTCGGCATTGGTGTCATCATGAAAGATGCCAGGCCCGACCTGATTTTGTCCGGCGTCAACCGTGGTGCCAATCTTGGTGATGACATCACCTATTCGGGCACGGTCGCTGCGGCGATGGAAGGCGCGTTGGCGGGTATCCGTTCCATTGCGCTTAGCCAAGTGTATAGCAAAGAAGGCATGGCGGATGCGGTGCCCTTTTCGGCTGCTGAAGCGTGGGGCGAGCGCGTGCTTCGTCCGTTATTGGACACTCCGGATACGCCGCGCACGCTAACCAACATTAACTTCCCGCCTTTATTGCCGCAGGATGTCAAAGGCATCAAAGTCGCCCGGCAGGGTTTCCATGACTATAGCCGCGGTTCGATCGTCAAGGGCACGGATCCGCGTGGCTACGACTATTATTGGTTTGGGCTTCATGGAATGGTGCACACGCCCGGCCATGATACCGACCTTGAGGTGATCGAGGATGGCTATATCGCAGTGACCCCGCTGCAGCTTGACTTAACCCATAGCGAGTCCCTCGCCAATCTTCGGAGCGCTTACAACGGATAGGGGAGAGCCATTCGCCGCCGCGACGATCATCGCCAGTTAATTTGCGTTTGCGATCAATGTTCATCCCACTGAAGCTCGGCCACATGGCCAGCCATCGCAACCGACCAAATGGACTGAAACGCGGCAATCCGTGTGCGTACGGCCTCAATCGATTGGGGCGTCAGCGCAGGCATTGGTATAAATGAAGCCTCGCAAGTGGTTTTGGCAATCGAAATAAAGGTGTCGAGGTCCGCCGGGGCACCCCATGCGTCGGATTCGAAACATTCAACCAAGCGTTCGGCCTGAAGCAACTGCACAATATGTTCGTCAGGCGTCTGCGCCCGCGACGCACTGGCGTGACCCGCCTGTTTTGCAATTTCCTGAATATCTGCGGGACTATGTCCTTTTGCCACCAGTCCCCAAAATGCCATCCGCAAATTATATTCGGTTTCGACGAAATAATGGATCGCATCATGCGGCGTCACGCCTTTTTTCGGAAAGGTTGCGGTCTCCGTGGAGCCGTCATCCCGAACAATGTCGAGAAAATCACGATCCGTGCCTTTGGTAATTTTTATGATCATTGTTGGATTGTTATCCTGACGCACACCGCAAATCTATACTGCCCGTGACAAGCGTGCGGAAACCCGCTATGCGGCCCGCCATCATGGCAACTCAAATCAAAGCAGCGCCGAAGGTCGGCATGGTATCACTTGGCTGTCCCAAGGCGTTGGTCGATAGCGAACGGATCCTCACAAAGCTGCGTGCCGATGGCTATGGCTTGTCGCCCGATTATGCCGGCGCTGACGTTGTGCTGGTGAACACCTGTGGCTTTCTGGACTCCGCAAAGGAAGAGAGCCTTGAGGCGATTGGAGAGGCGATCGCAGAAAATGGCCGCGTGATTGTGACAGGCTGCATGGGTAATGAAGCCGACGTCATCCGTGCGCGCTTCCCTGATGTGCTCGCGATCACGGGCGCGCACCAATATGAAGCTGTCGTTTCGGCGGTTCATGAAGCTGCGCCACCGACACGCGGTGCGTTTGTGGATCTGGTGCCCGAAGGCGGATTGAAGCTGACGCCGCGCCATTACAGCTATTTAAAGATTTCCGAAGGGTGCAACCACAGCTGCGCCTTCTGCATCATTCCCTCGTTGCGCGGAAAGCTTGCAAGTCGCCGGATTGACGCCGTGTTGCGAGAGGCAGAAAAACTGGTCGCCGCGGGCACCAAAGAGCTTTTGGTTATTTCGCAAGATACCTCAGCCTATGGCGTTGAT
>CALDKP010000414.1 GCA_937898535.1 uncultured Sphingomonadales bacterium
CGCCAACCGGCCGGGCGATAAAGGCCAACGCAAAGGTCAGCCAGCTTTGCAGCAACTGAGCCTCGGGGCTCGATTGCGGAAAGAATAGCGGGCCAAAGACCAGCGAAGCCGCCGTTGCGAAAATATAAAAATCGTAGAATTCGACAGCTGTTCCGGCCATGGCCGCGCCAAGAATCCGACGATGCGACGATGCAGGCGCGGTTGCGGCTTCACCTGCGTTGGTGGTTGTCATTGTGCTCCCTCCCTTGACTGACATTTCTGCTGGCACCGACGGCGGCGAAAGGAAAGCGGAAAAGTGCATTGCCCTTCGACCATCTGTTCCCTAATCGTTCGCACGTGAATCATCCCTCCCCCGCCCCGATGCCGCCTTGGTTGGACGGCTTGAACGCGCCGCAACGCGAAGCCGTTTTAACCACTGAAGGCCCCGTGCTTCTGCTGGCCGGGGCGGGCACAGGCAAAACGGCCGCATTAACGGCGCGTATGGCGCAGATTTTGTACACGCGCCTTGCATGGCCGTCCGAAATTCTCGCCGTGACGTTCACCAACAAAGCGGCGCGTGAAATGCGTGAGCGTATTGGCGCGATGGTCGGTTCCACGGTGGAAGGGATGCCATGGCTGGGCACATTCCACAGCATTGGCGCAAAGCTGCTGCGCCGCCATGCTGAAATAATCGGGCTACAGAGCAATTTCACGATTATTGACACCGATGACCAGATCAGATTGCTCAAGCAACTCATTCAGTCAGAAGATTTGGACGAGAAACGATTTCCCGCACGCGGGCTTGCTGCATTGTTGGACAAATGGAAAAACGCGGGCAAGTCACCTGCCGATTTGGACGCCGCCGACAATGAGGCTTTCGCCAATGGTAAGGGCCAACGGATGTACGCGCTGTATCAGGCGCGCTTGCTGGCCCTGAACGCCTGCGATTTTGGCGATTTGTTGCTGCACGGGTTGAACCTGTTGAAGAACAACCGCGATATCCTCGAAAAATATCAGGCCCAGTTTAAATATATTCTCGTCGACGAATATCAGGACACGAACGCCGTCCAATATCTCTGGCTGCGCTTGCTCGCCCAGAAGCGTAAAAATATTTGCTGCGTCGGTGACGATGACCAAAGCATTTATTCATGGCGCGGCGCAGAGGTTGCTAACATTCTGCGCTTTGAGAAGGATTTCCCGGGCGCGAAGACGATCAAGCTCGAACAGAATTATCGCAGCACGCCGCATATTTTGGCCGCCGCCTCTGGCCTCATCGACGCCAACAGCACCCGGCTCGGCAAGACATTGTGGACGGAACTCGACGATGGCGAAAAGGTCCGCATCATTGGTGTGTGGGATGGTCCAGAAGAAGCCCGCCGCGTCGGCGAAGAAATTGAAGCGTTGCAGTATAAAGGCGAGAGCCTCGACAGTGTCGCTATACTCGTGCGCGCGCAGCACCAGACCCGTGAATTCGAAGACCGCTTCATACAAATCGGCGTTAACTATCGGATAGTCGGTGGTTTTCGCTTTTACGAGCGTGCCGAAATTCGCGATGCCATTGCCTATTTGCGGATCGTAAATCAGCCCGCCGACGACTTGGCCTTCGAACGCATCGTCAACGTACCAAAACGCGGTATCGGCGACAAAGCCGTCGAAAAAATCCACATTGTTGCCCGCGCCGAGCGTGCGCCGCTTTCGGTCGCCGCCGCGCGATTGGTTGGCACCGATGAGCTAACCGGCAAGGCACGCAAGTCGCTCGCCGATTTGGTGGTCGATATCGCCCGCTGGCGCGACGAAGCGGCGCATATGTCGCCAGCGAACCTGACGCGGCTGATCATGGATGAATGCGGCTACACGGCCGTTTTGCAGGCAGAACGCAGCACCGAAGCATCGGCCCGCCTCGAAAACCTGAGCGAACTTGCGCGCGCCATGGAAGAATATGAAACGCTTGGCGAGTTTCTGGAACATGTCAGCCTGGTTATGGACAATGACCGCGGCGATACCGGCGCAAGCGTCACGATCATGACCATTCACGCCGCCAAGGGCCTTGAATATGACAATGTCTTCCTCGTCGGATGGGAGGAAGGGATATTCCCATCACAACGTGCGCTTGATGAAGGCGGACTCGCTTCGTTGGAAGAAGAACGCCGACTGGCCTATGTCGCGATAACCCGCGCGAAACGCCGGTGCACCATCATCCATGCCGCAAACCGGCGCATTTATGGCCAGTGGACCAGCAGCATTCCCAGCCGTTTCATTGAGGAACTGCCGCTCGACCATATTGAGGCCGAGCAGACGATGACCGGCGGCGCATCACTTTGGCGTGCCAACTGGAGCGAACAAACGGACCCGTTCGCGCATCTGGCGGCCGCCATGGGTAAGCCGACCTGGGTGCTGCTGTCCACGGCGCCGGACTGGCGCTGGCTGCTCGGGCGCGAGGACAGCCCCTGGTACGACAGCGTGGAGATCTTTCGCCAGAGCCGCCCCGGCGACTGGAGCGATGTGGTTGCGCGGGTCCGGGCGGCGGTCGCGGACTAGGCGCCGGCCGATCACCGGCGCGCGCCCCAGCGCCGCGAACATGCAGTGATAAACGGTCCAGTACAGAACCCCGCCAGCCGCGCCCAGAAGCGTGTACGCAGCCAGCGCCCAGCCAAGCGAATCCGTGATCGCGGCATCGCCGGGCTTGATGTTGTATGCCTTCTCGATCAGCGCGCGCGCCGAAAGGATGGCGGACTTGCGCACCTCGTCCATCGGCACGCCGTCGTACAGGTTCTTGAGATCGGAAGAGCGTCGTGTAG
>CALDKP010000415.1 GCA_937898535.1 uncultured Sphingomonadales bacterium
GGCCATTGCGCGGAAGATGTGGCCACCACCGATAACGAGGCACAGTTGAAGCCCGGTATCCTGGGCAGCCTTCACTTCTTCGGCCACGCGCGCGACGGTATCCGGGTCAATGCCATAGGCCTGATCCCCCATCAGCACTTCGCCCGAAAGCTTAAGCAATATGCGACGATAGCCGTGCGCGCTCATAATGTCCCTCGTCCCGATACAATAATGGCGCCCAGCTATAGGAGCCGCGCGCCACATCGCCAAGGCTTTATCCCCGTCATGTGACGGGGAAGCCAAGAATATTTATCCGCCGACCGCAGCAGCTACTTCAGCCGCAAAGTCAGACACTTCCTTTTCAATGCCTTCGCCAAGCTGGAAGCGGACATAGTCCTTCAACACGATTGGCTTGCCGGCTTCTTTACCAGCTGCGGCAACAACGTCGGAAATCGGTGTCTTGCCGTCCATAACAAATGGCTGGCTCAACAAAGCATTTTCCTTCGCGAACTTCTTAACAGCACCTTCAACCATCTTTTCGACGATATCCGCAGGCTTGCCGCTTTCCGAAGCCTTCTCACGGGCAATGCCACGCTCGCGCTCAAGTGTTTCGGCGTCCAAACCGGTTTCGTCGAGCGAAAGCGGGAATGCAGCGGCGATGTGCATCGCCAGTTGCTTGCCGAGACCGTCGAGCGTTGCAGCATCTGCTTCGCTTTCGAGCGCAACGAGCACACCGATACCACCCATGCCAGGCGCAGCAGCGTTATGGACGTATGAAACAACGCGACCATTGCTGACCGAAAGCGATTTAACGCGACGGATAACCTGGTTTTCACCGATGGTTGCAATGTTGTTGGTCAAACGATCCTGAACGGTTTCGCCATCGCCATAAGGCGCAGCCAAAACAGCTTCAGCTTCGTTTGCGCTGAGGCTCAATGCAACATTGCTGACAGCAGCAACGAATTCTTGGAACTGCTCGTTCTTCGCAACGAAGTCCGTCTGGCTGTTGACTTCGATCGCAGTACCCTTGGTACCTTCAACGGCAACGCCAACAAGACCTTCCGCGGCCGTACGGCTCGATTTCTTGGCAGCAGTGGCAAGACCCTTGGCACGCAGCAAATCTACCGCGGCTTCGATATCGCCATTGGTTTCTTCAAGCGCCTTTTTGGCGTCCATCATGCCGGCGCCGGAAAGCTCACGCAGTTCCTTGACGGCTGAAGCTGTAATTGCAGACATATTTTGTCCTTTCGAATGAATGCGGCGGCATCCATAGCCGCCAATTTTGTCATTCCCGTGAAAGCGGGAATATATGATCCGGGAACGATGCTTAAACCGATATTTCAGACCATGGCCCCCCGAACAGGTCGGGGGGTGACAAGGTTTATTTAAGCGTCGGCAGCTGGTGCTTCTTCTGCAGCGACTTCCGCTACAGGTGCAGCTTCTTCGGCCAATGCAGGTTCAGCAGCTGGTTCAACTTCGGCACCAAGGTCTACGCCCTTGGCAACCTTAGCATTTACGTTGCCCTTGGTTGCCGCAGTGGCAACCGCGTCGCAATACAAACGAATGGCGCGCGCTGCGTCATCATTTGCAGGAACCGGGAACGCGATACCGTCTGGCGATACGTTCGAATCGAGGATCGCGATGACAGGGATACCAAGAACATTGGCTTCCTTAATGGCGAGTTCTTCTTTGTTGGCGTCGATGACGAACATGACGTCAGGAATGCCGCCCATATCGCGGATACCGCCAAGGCTCATTTCAAGCTTGTCGCGCTCGCGGGTCAGCTTGAGGATTTCCTTCTTCAGGCGACCCGTGCCCTCGCCGCCTTACAGCAGGCCTTCCAGCTCGCGCAGGCGGGCGATCGAGCCCGAGATGGTGCGCCAGTTGGTCAGGGTGCCGCCGAGCCAGCGGTGATTGACAAAAAACTGACCGGTGGCTTCTGCGGCTTCACGCACGGCGTCCTGCGCCTGGCGCTTGCAGCCGACGAAGAGGACTTTTTTGCCCTTGCCGACGAGGTCGCCGAGAAACTCCGAAGCCTTGTCGAGCTGTTGGACGGTTTTCTCAAGATTGATGATGTAGATCCCGCCTTTGTCCTTCATGAGGAAGGGCTTCATGCGCGGATTCCATTTTTTGGTTTGGTGGCCGTAGTGGACGCCGGCGTCCACCATTTCGTTGATGAGTTCGTTGATCATTGTGTATCTAGGTTTCCCGCCTTGAAATCAGGACGGGCGATTTTGAAGATTTGCCGCATGGAGCCCCTCCGGATCTTCGTTGGTGAATAAGGCGGCTTGAAGAGGGGCGGGGAAACTGAGGAAACCGCCAATGCTTGGCAAGGTAAATCCTACCGTCGGGTCTCCGTCCGTTGCCTTGTCATTGGAGCGTGGGGGAAAAACTTGGAAATTTGGTGGCGTTTTGGGCGGGAGTTTGCTTCCATCCGCTTAACAAATTAATTCATGCCTCGCCCGCGCCCCGGATTTTACAGCACGATTGAGTACATTGGCCCGCGCCCTCAAAAGCCGAAGCGCCGGAATTTTTTTGGCGGCTGGGTGATCATCGTGATCGCGCTGGGCATGGGGTTCTGGTTCGGACGACCGTTGATTCCCTTCCTCAAGGCGACCCAGGTGGTGACCTCCATGGAGAACGCGGATCTGCTGATTTCCTCGCTCAAAGAATCCAAAAACTTCGGTG
>CALDKP010000416.1 GCA_937898535.1 uncultured Sphingomonadales bacterium
CGGCCGCGCGACCTCGCCGCTGCTGCCCTCGCCGCAACCCGAGGTGGGCGACGCGCAGGACGAGTCACGCAAGCAGATCGAGCAGTTGCAAGAGACCCAGCAGCAGTTGCTGACCCAGGTGCGGCGCGAGCTGGCGGAGCAGTCGCGGCGGCTGCTGGCGCGCTATCGCAATTATCTAGCTTTGTCGCGCAAAATCGGCACGTTTCATGGCGGAACCATATAGCTGCCGATAACGCGCAAACATTGTCTCTTCATCATATAGTGCACAGGCCAGAGCGCGGTTGGCTGCGCCCAGTTTTTCCCGAAGTCCGGTATCATTTGCCAGCTCTCTGATGGCTTGCGCCAAAGATACCTCGTCGGTGCGCGGGACGATGAACGGACGGTTTTCGCGTGCGACGATAGTTCGTACGTCGCCAACGTCGGTGGAAACCACTGGAATGGCGCTGGTCATCGCCTCCACAAGTGCAATCGGATATTGCTCGCTATCCGAAGACAACGCAAAAATATCGAACAAACGAATATAGCGCGCCGGGTCACGTAAGAAGCCGGGCATCATCACAAGGTCTGCGATACCAAGGCGTTCTGCCTCTGCCATGATTGCACCACGCTCTGGCCCGTCGCCGACAATCGCGAGCCGGACATTTGGCCCTGCCGCCGCAACAGCGCGGACAAGGCGTGGAAGATTTTTGACGGCACGCAGCCCTGCGATCGTGCCGACAACAATCTCGCCATTGCGTTTCTGAAAACCCGGAAAAGATCCGCGCTGCGGCCGGCGGTTAAAATGGTCGGTATCGATGCCATTTGGGAACCGACAAATCTTGTCCAGCGGCTGATGCCATATGGTTCGGGCGATATGCTCAAGCGTTTTCGATGGAACGACCAGCGCATTGGAACGCTGCAACGCAATCGTGCGAAACCAGTTTCGCGACTTTTTCAGCCGGTCGATTTCGTCATCGTTGAACCCGTCTTCATGGTGGATCAATGGCGGTAAGTTCATGCTGCGCGTGAACAACGTATGCGCCATCACCCCATCCATCGCGCCCCAATTATACGTCAAAACGAGATGGAATTTCTTCATATATTGGGCAAGCTGACGATAGCGTCCAATCGCGGGCATGCCCCTCAGCGACGGCGCAGCATCTTTCGGGAACTGAACCTTCACGCGCCGGTCAATCGCATCGGCCGCGCCAAAGGCATCATCAACCGCCGACAAAACAGTATGTTCGGCCTGATCGCCAAAATGGTTCATGAGCCGAACCGTGCGCGATTCCTGACCGCCAAGGTTAAAGCTGCTATGCAAATGGAGGATGCGGACCGCCGCCATACTTGCCTTTCCTTCTCGCACCGCCCAGATGCTTTGAATGATTATCGAACCTATGCACTCTCCCTACCGCGCTGATCCGCAAATCGCCAGTCTGGGCGAAAAAATTGGTGACCCCGTACGCGCGGCAAACTTTCCCGAGACGACATTGCGTTTTCGAAATGACCGTTGGGCGGCAACTGTTGGGCTGGATGGATATGACGACGCGGCGTGGGTCCGCCATTTCGGGCGTTTTGAACCGCTCCCCGACAACATGCCCGAACCTTTGGCCTTGAGGTATCACGGGCATCAGTTTCGTGTGTACAATCCAGAGATTGGCGATGGACGTGGATTTCTATTCGCGCAGCTGCGCGATGGCCACGACCGACTGCTGGACCTTGGTACCAAGGGGTCGGGCACCACCCCCTATAGCCGGCGCGGTGACGGAAGGCTGACGCTAAAAGGAGGCGTGCGCGAGATATTGGCGACCGAAATGCTGGAGGCGCTTGGCGTCAACACCTCCAAAACATTCTCGCTGATTGAAACCGGCGAAGAATTGATCCGCGGGGACGAGCCTTCACCCACCAGATCCGCCGTCATGGTGCGGCTTAGCCATAGCCATATACGTTTCGGAACGTTCCAACGCATTGCCGCGGAAGGCAACGAGGCGTTGATGCACAAGCTCATCGTTTATTGCCTCGAACATCTTTACTGCGCCGAGGTTTCGGACAACCCCGCAGCACAGTTGCTCGCGCTCGCGGTGGATCGGGTAGCGGACCTTGCTGGTTCGTACATGGTCGCAGGCTTTGTCCACGGCGTTCTCAACACCGACAATATCAACATCACGGGCGAGAGCTTTGACTATGGCCCATGGCGTTTCACCGAAAAATGGGACCCAAGCTTTACGGCCGCCTATTTCGACCAATCCGGACTGTATGCGTTCGGGCGGCAAGCCGAAGCATTGCATTGGAACCTTGGCCAACTTGCGGTAGCATTGCGATTGGTGTCGGACGCACCGCCGCTGATTGCCGCACTTGAACGCTTCCCCGATCTCTATCAACAATCGGTCATTCGCCGATTTTTATGGCGACTGGGCGTAATATCGAAGGACGAAGACGAGGATAAGCGCCTTGTCGAAGCCGCCGAACGCGCGATGGTCCGCGATCAAATCCCCATCGCCACATTCTTCAACGGCTACAGAGGTGGAAGGACGGGTTCACTCGAAACCAAGGGGACAGACCAAGCCGCATTTGAAGACATCTTGCGCGGTTATTCGCCAGTCAACGCGTCCAACGATTATTGGGTAAGCAACCCCGTCTGCTCGATGTTGATCGATGAGGTCGAGATGATCTGGAACGCCATTGCCCAAAAGGATGACTGGCAGCCATTATATCAAAAACTGGCGCATATTCAGGACTTGGGGCAAGCGCTAAAACATGAAGGCTGATAGCCGATGGTAACCGCATTGGTCTCGACAGATTTGGTCGGTTGAAAAAGTCTGCGGAACGTGAACTTGTCGCTGCAACGGCGGCACCGATAAAGTTCTTCTAACCCATGGCCAACTAATCCTGTTTTGAAGCTTGGACGACTACCGTCCATTTTGGCGCCATGGAAAAAGCACGAGTCTATTTGGTGGGCGCTGGCCCCGGTGACCCCGACCTGCTGACGGTGAAGGCCGCACGGCTGATCTCGGCGGCCGACGTCGTTGTGCATGACGGCCTTGTCGACGCCGCGATTATGGCACTGATTAGCCCGTCCGCTCGGCTGATTTCAGTCGCAAAAAGCCGGTCGCGCCATTCTGTGCCGCAGGACGGCATTAACGACATTCTGGTGCGTGAGGCGCAAGTTGGTCGGGTGGTTGTCCGGTTAAAGGGCGGCGATCCGTTTATTTTTGGACGCGGTGGCGAAGAAGCCGAAGCCTGCCGTGATGCGGGAATAGATGTTGAAGTCGTGCCCGGCATCTCTGCGGCAATGGGCGGCGCTGCAGCGACTATGCTGCCACTCACCCACCGCGATGCCTCCAGCGCCGTCACATTCGTTGCTGGGCAGTGCAAGGGCCTTACCGACCAAAATTGGGCTGGCCTTGCAGGCAAAGGTCGCACGCTCGTCATTTACATGGGTGTTGCGACTGCTGCGGATATCACTGAAAAGCTGATTTCCGACGGGCTGTCACCCGATACGCCCGTTGCGGTGCTCGAACGCGCGACCCGGCCCGATGCGCGCGCGATGCAGACGATCCTCACCGATTTGGGCGACATGATTAGGCGTGAGAGCGTCCAATCGCCCGCGATCATCGTGGTCGGCGACGTTGTCTTGAAATCAGATGCCAAAAACCGGCTCAAACATTTTGCCAAACAGGCGGAGAAAATTGCGTGAAGTTACTTACTGGAAATGAATTGCGCTCTGGCGCTGTAACCTGGTGGACAGGCAGCGGCTGGTCACTCCATGTTGAAGATGCTGTTGATGTTGGTGAACATGGCGAAGCCGTGCTGCATACCGAAGAAGGTGCGCGCCGTGTGAACGCG
>CALDKP010000417.1 GCA_937898535.1 uncultured Sphingomonadales bacterium
CAAGGCGATCCCACCTTCACCGAAAAGGCATTGCGTAAAGCCGACGTCTGACTTGTTTCGCAGGGCATTAGTGCTTAACGCGTTGGTCAGATGACTGATGCCCTTGCCCTTGCTTATGCCCAACGCCTCATTTCCTGCGAAAGCGTAACGCCAGCGCAGGGCGCCGTATTTGACGCGCTGGAGGACATGCTAAAGCCGTTGGGCTTTCGCGTTGACCGTTTTGTATCGGGCAGTGGTGACGACAATCCAGCGCATGGTGCGCCTGTCGAAAACCTGTTTGCCATTCGCGAATCCGGCGGGCGTCACTTTGCCTTTGCCGGGCATCTTGATGTTGTGCCGCCCGGTGCCGGATGGGCAAGCGATCCTTTCGTTCCGCAGATAAAGGGTGATTTGCTCCACGGTCGCGGCGCAGTGGATATGAAGGGCAGCATCGCGGCATTTGTCGCGGCATTGCACGAGATCCCCGCTGATGCAGGGACAATCAGCCTGATCATTACAGGCGATGAAGAAGGGCCGGCGATTTACGGCACCCGCGCCTTAATCGACCATGTGCACGCGCTGGGCACCATTCCCGATGCCTGTCTTGTCGGCGAACCCACCAGCGTGAACCGGCTTGGCGACATGATGAAAATCGGACGGCGCGGGTCCGTGAACATGTGGATTTCGGTCGCAGGAACGCAGGGCCATGTCGCCTATCCGCACTTGGCCGATAACCCCATCCCAAAGCTCGTGGCGATATTGTCGGAGATCGAGGCGATTACGCTGGATGCGGGCACCGACTGGTTCCAGCCAAGCAATATTGAAATCACGGACCTGGCCGTCGGCAATAAAGCGACCAACGTCATTCCGGCAAAGGCAGAAGCCAGATTATCGATCCGGTTCAACGACCTGCAAAGCGGCGAGGCGCTCGTTGCGCGGATGCGAGCGCTTGTTGAAAAGGGCGGCGGCAACCTGACCGCCATGATTTCGGGCGAGGCGTTCCTGACCCCGCCGGGCGAACTGTCGGCGGCCATTTCGGAGGCTGTTGAGGCCGTTATAGGCATTACGCCTGAACCATCGACCACGGGCGGAACTTCCGATGCGCGGTTCCTGACGAAAATCTGCCCAGTCGTTGAATTCGGGCTGTGCAACGCAACAATGCATAAGTTGGACGAAGCGGTGGCCATTGCCGACCTCTCTGCGCTCACGGAAATCTACCGGCGCGTCGCGATCCGGATGCTGGGTAGTTAGCTTTTCAGCATGATATACAACGCGCCTGCCCCGCCATGCCGGGGATGCGCGTTACGGACGGCAGAGATACTCCGCGCATGTCGTGACGCCGCCAGCCAGTCGCGCACAACGGCGGCAATCGCGCCCCTGCCCTGACCACTCGCGCGATCATGGGCGCGTTGCTTGCCAGTCACCAAAAGGACGACCTTCATCCTTTGCGCTATCGCCTGTTCAAGCGCCCCATCGAGCCGCGCATAGGCACCCGACAATGACGCATCGTGCAAATCCACGCTGACATCGGGCATGATGCTGCCGCGCGTGATTCGTCGGTCCCAATGGCCATCCAGATTGTGCGGAACAGGCGCAATCTTGTTTTGCGGTGCCGGAGCAATCTTCGCAGGTTCGGTGCGTATCGGCTTGGGCTTGGCATTCAGATGCTTGGCCAATAGCGCTTTGTCCGACGCGGCCGCAATTACGGGCTGCGCCTTTGGTTTGGTTCCATGCATAGGGCTGACCGTGGAGATAACTTTCCCCCACAGTGCCTTTTCATTATTGTCCAAATGCCGCGCCATGGCGAATTTATAGTCCGAGCCGGGTGACTGCCGTTTTGGGTAAGAAAATCAGCGCCGCGCCGCGTGCCGCCATACCGCCCGCGATGGCGCGTGCACGGTCACCGGCACCCCAAAATGTATCGATCCGGTTTGCGCCCTTGATCGCGCCGCCGGTGTCTTGGGCCACCCAGATACCGTTCGGCTCAGCACGGTCCATCGACAGCCACAGTGGCGCACCCAGCGGGATAAACCTGACGTCAACCGCGACGCTTGCCTCCCCCACGACAGGATAGCCCATTGCGCCAAGCGGCCCAGCGCCGGTCAATTCGCGGAAAAACACAAAGCTTTTATTTTCCTGCATGACTTTGCGGCCCTCTTCAGGATTGGCCCGCAAATAGGTGACAATGCCCTGCATCGAACCATCGGTAATGAGGCCGCGATCCTTCATCAACCGGCCAATGCCGGTGTAGCCACGCCCGTTTTGGCTTTCATAGCCAATACGCATAACGCCGCCATCGGGCAGCCTTAACCGCCCTGACCCCTGAATTTGCAGGAAGAAGAATTCGATCGCATCATTTGCATATGCGATTTCAAGGCCGCGGCCTGTCAAAGAGCCACCTTCAATCGCGGCACGGTCATCATATTGCACCAACTTGGTGCCACTGACTTTACCGCGGATGTTCTTGCCCTTTAAATCATCAGAGAACTGCCCAAGGTCGACATCAATCAGGTCCGATGGCCGTTTGTAGACCGGCACGTCACAACCCGCCTGCCGCGTGCGGCAACCTGCAATTTCGGGTTCATAATAGCCTGTGGCAAACGCCTTGCCGTCACCCACTTGCACCGCGTCCATATGTGCCGCAAAAAACGATATCGCGTCACCCGTCCATGTTTTTACCGCATCGCAGGCGGGAACCCAGTCGGCGCCTTGCGTAAGGCCACTGCTGTCATTGCGCCGAACGAGGCCGGGACAGCTCGTCTTGAAACTATCCATGGCAAGCGTTGCCTTGCGTGCATTGACCTGCAACGATCCAATTTCTGGCCCACGCACCACGCCCAAACTCGCCGCAGTCGAACCGTCGCCTGTTGGGACGGGCGCGGCAAGCGTTGCCTCAGGCGTTGATGGAACAGGCTTGGCGGCCTTTTCCGGCAAACGGGCGTCGGGCGATGGACGCGATGGACCTGTCGATGCGGTCGGCACCCCATTTGGGATAACGCCGCCCGAACAAGCGGACAGGGTGAGAGCGGATAAGCCTAAGGCAAAAAGGGCGCGTTTCATCGCCCGGGTGAATCAGACAGAGTCGGTTTCGTCAAGCTTCCAGTTGCGGCCGCCTGACTTAACATCGCGCATGAATGTCCAGATATCATGCGTTTCAACAGCGTCTGTCATCGACCCGCCGATGATGTTTCCATCGGCGTCCTTCACCATCGCTGCAATGTCGGCATCAAACCGAACGGTAATACGTGCCATTGGATGGTCATAGCTTGCATCCACAACACGCACTTCGTCGATACGCACCAATCGGTTGGTCAATGTCTCACCGCGCGCTTCGCGACCATCAATAGCCTCGGCAAAGCTGTCAAACACATCATCGTCGCACAGGAAACGCAGCGCTTCCTTGTCACCACGCCAATAGGCCTCAAGCACCATTTTGTAGGCGGATTTGGATCCTTCTACGAACAGCCCGAGATCAAAGCTCCGGTCCGCATTGGCAATTGCCTTGATGCCGCTTTGCGCAGCCATGTCGACATTTGAGATTTCGTTCGCCGGAACGGCCGCTGCGGCATCAGTGCCTGCCGCAGGCTGACGCAGCATAGGCTGTGCCGTCGTTTCAATCGGACGGCGCGCAACCGGTTCCTGTTCGTGACCCGTGCGCTTACCAAGCACCGAATAAAGCCGAAGGCCGAGGAACGCTGCAACAAGAGCAAGCAATACAATAGTGAACGTCACAACGCCTCCATGCGCCAAATAAGTCCGGCATATAATTTAGATGGTATGGAATATCTCCCATCCAGCTCCGTCTCAATACCATATAAGCACTAATGTTGCGGGTTCAAAGGGCTTTACCCAAAGAAAAGTGCGGCTTGCCGCATGTGCAACAATGATTGCCCTTTGCCGGTCACCCTGCTAGGCGCGACGGCCATTAGGGGGCGCCATTTGGCGTCCATAGCAATCAATAGGAAAGCACGACATCACATGGCTGACGAAGCAGGCACCATCGTTTCGGAAAATGTAAAAGCTAATGGCGCAGATACCGCACCTGCAGTGGGTATGTTGAACCAGTATATCAAGGACTTGTCGGTAGAAAACCCGAATGCTCCGCACAGCTTTAACTGGGACGTGACTCCGCAAATCGACGTCCAGGTGAACATTCTGGCCAATTCTATCACGGATGAAGTGCACGAAATCACCTTGAAACTCGCGGTCAAAGCCGAAAGCGACAATGGCGTCCATTTCTCGGTCGAACTCGAGTACGGCACGCTGTTTGGTCTGCGCAATGTCAGCGACGAGCAAGCCCACCCGTTCCTTTTCGGTGAAGCGCCGCGTTTGATGTTCCCATTTGCACGCCGGATTGTTTCCGATGCCGTTCGTGATGCAGGCTATCCGCCGCTCG
>CALDKP010000418.1 GCA_937898535.1 uncultured Sphingomonadales bacterium
ACTTGCCAAATCGGCCGCTGCGTTCGAAGCAACTGGTTGTGCATTGCTCGGGCTTTCCGTGGACAGTATCCATTCGCACATTGCGTGGGTGACTGCGATTAAACATAAATTTGGGGTAAATGTTCCTTTCCCTATCATTGAAGATCCCTCCATGGCCATTGGCCGCGCATATGGCATGATTGACGATACTGCAGCGGATAGCGCCGCGGTTCGCTCAACCTATTTCATCGACCCCGACGGCATCATTCGTGCCATCACCACCTATCCGCATAATGTAGGTCGCTCGGTCAGTGAAATGCTGCGCCTGCTTTACGCATTGCAAGCTACTCAGGGCGGCGTTGGTCTTGCTCCCGAGGGATGGCAACCGGGGGACAAATTGCTTGCAATGCCAATTATAAACAGCGCCGAAATCAGTGTTGACGATGATTGGTTTTGCCATTTGGCCGACACGAAATGACGTCGCTTTTTGAAAGTCGCGATCGCGCCGTAAAAGCGGCGGATAAGCTAAAAGTCTATGCGCAGCCGCAGCGGCTCATGATCTTGTCTTGCCTTTTGCGCGGCGAACGCACGGTGAGCGAAATCGATGCCGCAACGGGCATCGGTCAACCTGCGCTTAGCCAGCAACTTGCGGAACTGCGCCGCAACGACCTCGTCAAAACGCGCCGTGCGTCAAAACAAATCTGGTATGATTTAGCGGATGATAAAGTCTGCTTATGCGTTCGCAGCATGGAAGCCATCCTCGGAGACGAAGGTGATGTGGAGCACATGCTGAATACCGCCCTGCAAGTGAACAAACCTCAGGCAAGCTCGTCTCCAGCGAGTGGCGCAGCAGGATTCGCGCGCATCATTTAACGGGCTGATGTTTTTGCCATCAAAGCATGGCCATTCCAGCAGAACGAATGGCTAATCGCTGGGTCTATGGCCTTGAAAGTAGAACATGGATATCGTCGAAAAAGTCAGCCATAGCAATATTGTTGGTGCAATGTCCGCTCATAAGGGAGTGAGCCGACGCTAATGATGGCTGAATTTGGGCGCAAAGCAGACATTTACATCACTTCTTACTTCAGTCGCCTTGTTAAGCCCTTGCAACACTGCGCTAGTCTGAAACACACGGATTAATTCTTCGGGTTTGAAACAACAGCCGTATATCGTTTCACGTCAATAATTTGTAACAAAATATCAGATACATACATGCTATCAGTTTCATCATCCACGGCGCGCCAATATTTCTTATGCATTCTGTGATCATCTGATCAATGTGAGTGCGGTGAAATCGCGGTGAAGCGCCGCTCTTCGGCTTTCGCTGAATTTAGATGTGTTGTATCTGCAAATTGCCTGCCGCGCTTGCAGTGCGGCTTCTTCACGACCAGCGCGAAACCTGCCGGGGGATCATTTGGTTGGAACCACACCTACGTTAAAGGCGGAGGATGCCCCAAAAATCCTTTAATCTGGTGCACTCCGACCAATTAGTTCGACGTACCCCCGCGTAGTTGCCACACCGTTTTTACGTACCAGATAGTCTGCGCGATATGTCGCAACCTTATATTCCGTTTCACGGCCCAACCATTCCAGCTGAGGGGTGAACGGGCTGGTTCGCCGTGCGCTCCAGCTTAGGATATGCTTGTCTCCAAGGGAGCGGGATCCAGATGGCTCTGTTGCGGGGTTCACCTTTCGCAGCAGGACTAAAGCGTTGCTTTCCTGAACCAACATATCGACTTGGCCCAGTTGACGCTTTTGACGGTCAAGCATGTCGACCTTGACCTCAAGAAGCGCAAACAACCCAATCGAAAAAATGGCGAGCGCCACGAGCAATTCAACTGTTGTAAATCCGGCCTCGCGCATTTTGCCTTCGAGCTCGCCTTTTTCGTAGCGGCGGAAATGGCCGAGTTCTTTGTCGAAGTCGCTGTAAAGGCTCATCCCAAAAGGAACGAGAATCGCGAGACGGCATCCGCTCGGGACGTGATCGAAGAGGTTTTTCAAAACCGCGCGGTCGTCT
>CALDKP010000419.1 GCA_937898535.1 uncultured Sphingomonadales bacterium
GCTACAAGTCGCGAACGAAGGTTGAGTGCTGATGAATGTCATTCCGACGCCCATTGCCGATGTACTGATTTTAGAGCCCAATGTTTTTGGCGACAATCGTGGCTTCCACCTCGAAAGCTGGAACGCCAAGAAGTTCAACGACGCGATCGCCGCCCACCGCGCCTCATCCTCGACCTCCGCGTAGGCGAACAACTGCCGCGTCTCCTCGTGGAGGAAGATCGAGTAGTTGTGCACGCCGTGGGCTTTGAGCACCGCTTCGAGCTCGGGCCAGATCGGCTGGTGACGGCGTGCATACTCGACCTCGTGGCCGGCGTGCACGCTCATGACGAAGGCTTTTCGGATCATGGCAGTTTCGGGAGATACGACTCGCTCTTCTTCGGCTCGGCCGGTCTGGCCATCCTGAACGGCGAGATCACCCGGCAGGGCGCGATGGTGGCCTATGACGGCGGATTTGAAGCAGCCAACGCCTTGCGCGCCGCGCTGCCGTTGCTTCAGGCCGCAACGCATGTGCAGATCGCAGAGGTTGAAACCGTGCCTGAAGAATTCCCGGTAACGGACGCTGCGACCTATCTATCGCGCCATGGCGTCAGCGCCGAAATAGCCGTCGCGGCAAAAGGTGATCACAGCGTCGAGGAACGGTTGCTGAATGAAGTACATGCGTGGCGACCCGATTTTCTCGTCATGGGCGCCTATGGCCATGGGCGGTGGCGCGAAACCTTGTTTGGCGGCGTGACGCGGTTCATGCTGGGCGAACTGGGCATCCCTGTATTGCTGGCGCACTAAACAAAGATTGGCTTTTGCCCTTTTTCCGTGCCAGCTAGGGCATGGAAATAGGGGGAAGTACGTGACGCAAGAAACAGCCGAAACAGGCCGTCCAATGGGTTTTTGGATGGCGCTTGCGCTCGTCATGGGCAGCATGATTGGGTCAGGCGTATTCCTGTTGCCCGCGAGCCTTGCGCCCTTGGGGTGGAATTCCGTTATTGGATGGTTGATCACCGTAGCCGGCGCATTGTGCGTGGCAGCGGTGTTTGGCGCGTTAAGCAAGGCCCTGCCGAAGGCGGGTGGGCCTTATGCCTACACGCGCGCGGCCTTCGGCGACGGCGCGGGCTTCGCGATTGCATGGGCCTATTGGATATCGATGTGGGTTGGCAACGCCGCCATCGCCACCGCTGCGGTCAGTTATCTGAGCCAATTGTTTCCGGTTGTCGGAACGCATGGCATATCGTCGGCAGTGACCATCGCGATTATTTGGGCATTTACGCTCATCAACATTCGCGGCACGAAGCTTGCCGGGCAAGTTCAGATCATCTGGACGATCGCAAAGCTGCTGCCTCTGGTCGCGGTGATCGGGCTTGCAGCCTATGTTCTTGCGACCCAAGGCACCGCGCTTGTCCGGCCATTTGTTGCCGCCGATATTTCCACGACCAGCATTTCCACCGCCACCATATTGACCCTATGGGCGATGCTTGGGCTTGAGCTGGCGACCGTACCCGCCGACAAGGTGCAGGACCCCGAACGCACCATCAACCGCGCGACGCTTTTCGGAACCGCCGGCGCCGGCGTCATTTATATCCTCGTCTGCTCCGCCGTGGTCCTGATGCTGCCGGTTGCCATCACCAGCGTATCGGCTGCGCCATTTGCGGACTTTGTGAATGTGTATGCGGGCACCAATGCCGGAACCGCTATCGCCGCGGTCGGCGCGATCAGCGCGCTTGGCGCGTTGAACGGCTGGATCATGTGTCAGGCCGAGATGCCCGCCGCTTTAGCGCGCGACGGACTGTTCCCGGCATTTCTGGGCAAAGCAGGCGCCAATGGCACGCCGCGCAACGCCCATCTGTTTACCTCAACACTTTTGACGCTGGTCATCCTGATGAACAGCAGCCGGTCCATGTCATCGATGTTCGAATTTCTCATCTTGCTCACCACCGCCATTGTTCTGGTGATGTATTTCGGATGCGCCGCAGCTGCTTTCCGTTTGATGACTAAAGGACAGTTGCCAGTCACAGCCGGTTTCAAGGTCATATTGTTGCTCGCAGCGATCTATTCCTGCTGGACGATCTATGGCGCTGGGGCCGAAGCCTTGATCTGGGGCGTTGTTTTATTGTTGGCCGGGTTCCCGGTTTTCTGGCTATTGAAGCTTGCAAGGGGTTCCAAACCCACGACCTGACGCCTACATGCAGAGGACAAGAAATTTGCGGGACATTCGATGAGCTACACTACCGATCTCGGCCTTTATATTGATGGCAGCTGGCGCAAGGGCGAAGGCCGCGATTGTCACGCCGTTATAAATCCGGCCACTGGCGAAACGCTCGCTGCGTTACCGCTGGCGACCGCGGCAGACCTCGATGAAGCGCTTGCCGCGACAGCAAAGGGTTTTGCACATTGGCGCGGTGTCGATGTAAATGCCCGCGCCGCAATATTGCATAAGGTTGCCGATCTCATCCGTGAGCGCGCAGAAGGCATCGCCGTTCTGCTCACGACCGAGCAGGGTAAGCCACTCGCCGAAGCACGGACCGAGGTTCTGTCCTGCGCCGCGCAGTTTGATTATTTCGCCGAAGAGGCCAAGCGCAGCTATGGCCGCGTTCTCGTCCGACCAACAGGGCAGCGCGCCATCGTTCTGAAACAGCCCGTTGGACCCGTTGCCGCGTTTTCACCGTGGAATTTCCCGGTCAATTTGATGTGCAAGAAAATGGCTGCAGCGCTCGCTGCGGGCTGCTCGATCATCGCCAAGCCACCGGAAGAAACGCCAGCAAGCACAAGCGGCATCATGCAGTGCGTCATCGACGGCGGCGTTCCGGGCAATGTTGCGCAGCTGGTCTATGGCGTTCCCGATATGGTGAGCCGCCACCTGATCGCATCACCCATCATCCGCAAGGTCAGCTTCACAGGGTCTGTGCCCGTGGGCAAACATTTGCTGAAACTTGCGGCAGACGGCGTTAAGCGCACCACGATGGAATTGGGTGGCCATGCGCCTGTGCTCATTTTCGATGATTGCGACCTTGAAAAGGCCATCACTTTGTCGGCCACCACCAAGTTCCGGAATGCCGGACAAGTGTGCATTTCGCCAACGCGTTTCTATGTGCAGGAAGGCGTCTACGACCGCTTTGTCGCTGGCTTTGCTGCGCATACGAAAAATGTGCAGGTCGGCAATGGATTGGACGCTGGTACCGTCATGGGACCATTGGCCAATGCGCGGCGGCCATCGGCCATCGCGGCCCTCGTTGAAGATGCAACGTCCAAGGGCGCGAAGCTGTTGGCGGGTGGCACGCGCGGCGAACAGGGCTATTTCTTTCAGCCGACGGTGCTCGCAGACGTTCCCAGGTCGGCAGACGTCATGGACAATGAACCATTTGGCCCCGTTGCATTGATGCGGCCATTCACGACGTTGGACGAAGCCATTGAACAGGCAAACCGCCTGCCCTTTGGCCTTGCGGCTTATGCCTTCACCGAAAACGCGCGACAGGCGAACCTTGTTGCCGATGCGTTGGATACCGGCATGGTTGGCCTCAACAGCTTTGTGATTTCTATGCCTGACGCGCCATTTGGCGGGGTTAAGGAATCCGGCTTTGGCAGCGAAGGTGGCCCCGAAGGTCTCGACAGCTATTATGTGACCAAAGCGGTCCATCAATATTGATACAGCGGCAGCTCTGGCTGATTGGTGGATTGTCGGCTCTGGCGCTTGGCACCGTTGGTATAGCTCTGCCGTTACTGCCGACCGTACCCTTTATGATATTGGCGGCGTTTTGCTTTGCGCGCAGCAGCCCGGCGCTTGAAGCCCGCTTGATGAATCATCCCGCCTTCGGGCATCATATTGTAGCTTGGCGCGAAAAAGGGGTGGTGAGCAGGCGCGGCAAATGGTCGGCAACCGTCGCCTTTGGCGTCAGCATAGCCATTGGTTTGATCACTTTGGTATTGCCTTGGTCGTTAATACCGCTTGGCGTTGCGATTGCGTGCCTTGGCTGGATTTGGCGACAGCCCGAAGCTTAAATCGCCGCGTCGCGGACGATCGCGATCCCAGCCTCGCGTTGTTTTTTGAGATCCGCCTTCAACTTTGCAGGATCACGCGCAAACACGAAACCAAAGCTGACGCCGCCTTCCTTGCCGATGGTGGCGTGGTGCAATTTATGCGCCTGAACCAATCGCTTGGCATACCCACTGCGCGGCACATATTTGAAGTAACGCTGATGCACGAGGCCATCATGCACGACGGTGTAGATGATGCCGTAAAACATCACGCCAAGGCCGATCCAGGTCGCAGGTTCCCAAGCATGCACACCGAGCAACAAAGGGCTGCCAATCGCAAATAAGGAGATGCTCATAACCGCGCCGACAATCCCGTAAAGATCGTTCTTTTCCAGCGTGTTGTCATGTGGTTCGTGATGGTCGCGGTGCCAGCCCCAGCCCCAGCCGTGCATGATATATTTATGGCTCGACCACGCCACCCATTCCATGACGAAGACGGTGCCAAGCACAATGAGGATGATGCTTATAACGCTCATGTTGTTCCCATTAGACCCAAACAACGGAATATTGAAGTGCAACGATTATCACCTCACTTGATTTCGCTGCAATCAGTTCTATGGCACTTTTATTATGTCCACACCGCAAACACTGTACGAAAAAATCTGGAACGCCCATGTTGTCGAACAACGCGACGATGGTACGTGCCTGATCTTCATTGACCGCCACCTTGTGCACGAAGTGACCAGTCCGCAGGCTTTTGAAGGCCTAAGGGCGGCAGGGCGCCGTGTCCGTCGGCCCGATTTGACATTGGCTGTGCCGGACCACAACCTGCCCACCACCGCGCGTCTTGATAGCGACGGACAACCAATCCCGATTGCAGACCCGGAAAGCGCCCAGCAATTGGAAGCGCTGGAGCGAAACGCGCCGGAGTTCGGCATCGACTATATAAATGCCTCCGATGCCAAGCAGGGTATTGTCCATGTTGTTGGGCCAGAGCAGGGTTTTTCCCTTCCCGGCACAACGATTGTGTGCGGCGACAGCCACACCGCGTGCCATGGTGGCCTTGGCGCCTTGGCATTCGGCATTGGTACGTCTGAGGTTGAGCATGTTCTGGCGACGCAGACGCTCCAACTGACACGTTCAAAGTCCATGGAAGTACGCGTCGAGGGCGAATTGCGCGCAGGTGTGTCTGCCAAGGACGTCGTGCTGCACATCACGGGCGTGCTTGGTGCCGCAGGCGGCAGCGGCCATGTGATCGAATATACCGGATCCGTCATCCGCGCGCTCAGCGTCGAAGGACGTCTGACCATTTCCAACATGGCCATTGAACATGGCGCGCGCGCGGGCCTCGTAGCACCCGACGACACCACTTTTGCTTATATCAAAGGCCGTCCCATGGCCCCGTCAGGCGCAGATTGGGACGCAGCGGTTGCCTATTGGCGCACACTCGCGACCGATGCGGGTGCAACTTATGACAAGGTCGTATCGATTGATGCCGCGGATATCGCACCCAGCGTCACATGGGGTACCAGCCCCGAAGATGTGTTGCCGATTACAGGCATCGTGCCCGATCCGTCTGCCTTTGCCGATCCGTCCAAGCAAGATGCCGCGCGCAAATCGCTTGAGTATATGGGGCTGACGCCCGGCACACGGATGACCGATATCGAAGTGCAGAATATCTTCATTGGCAGCTGCACCAACAGCCGCATTGAAGATCTGCGCGCCGCCGCTGAAATCTTAAAAGGCCGCAAAAAAGCAGCGAACGTCAAATGGGCGATTGTCGTGCCCGGCAGTGGCCTTGTGAAGCAACAGGCCGAGGACGAAGGTCTAGACCGGATATTTACCAGCGCCGGATTTGAATGGCGTGAGCCGGGCTGTTCGGCATGTTTGGGGATGAACCCGGACAAGGTGCCCGCCGGCGAACGCTGCGCATCGACCAGCAACCGGAATTTCGTCGGCCGCCAAGGACCGGGCGCGCGCACCCATCTGGTAAGCCCGGCAATGGCCGCAGCTGCTGCTGTGACTGGCAAGCTCACCGACGTCCGTGCGTTTGCCAGTTAAGGGTAACGCACGCGCGGCACCGCTGGCCTATGCGGCGGTGCCAGTGAAGCTATTCCCTTTACTTGTCACAAATGCCGAAGCTAAAGCAGTTGGCATCAAGGAAGAGGCCTATGACCAATAAAAAATCGGACGGTGGCGACACATGGTCGACCACAGCAAAGGTTGGCGCTGCAGTGGGTTCGGCGGCACTTGTCGCGGCGCTTTTGTACGCAGGACGCCGCAGCCTGACTCAGAAAAAGGGTAAGCTGGAACCCCTGTCGCCAGAGAACGAGGTTCCACCGATGACACACAATCAGCCCAAGACAGATACGGACTAAAATTATGAAAGCGATAAGCTGTGTTGAAGGCCGGGCCTATCCCGTCGGATTGAAAAATATCGACACCGATGTGATCATCCCTGCGGTGTGGCTGAAAACCATTAGCCGCGTTGGACTGGGCAAGGGTGCATTCGAAAGCTTGCGCGCGGTCCCGGGCAACGTGTTTGATGATCCGGAATATGCCGGTGCGCCGATATTGATCGCTGGCGACAATTTTGGTTGCGGATCGAGCCGCGAACATGCCGCCTGGGCCATGGCTGACATGGGCATATTAGCGGTGATTGCGCCGAGCTTTTCCGACATATTTTCGGGCAATGCGTTCAAGAACGGTTTGCTTGCCATCGTCCTTCCGCAGGCGGCGATTGACCGGTTGATGGAAGTCGCGCGGACCGATGACATTCACATCGATCTGGAAACGCAAACCGTCACCACCCCGTTTCAGGACCGGTTCGAATTCGAAATCGACCCATTCCGTAAACATTGCCTGATCAACGGCGTAGACGAAATTGGCCTAACGCTGAAAAGCAGCGACGCGATTTCGGTGTACGAAGCCAAATTATCTGCGGACCGGCCCTGGCTGGCGCCAAACCCCGTTTAGGAGAGAGACATGCGCGCTTTATTATCGACCGCAAGCGGCGGCCCCGAAACCCTTGTAATGGGCGAACTGCCTGAACCCACCGCCGGACCCGGTCAGGTTGTGGTCGCGGTAAAGGCCTGTTCGATTAATTTTCCCGACACGCTGATGATTGTCGACCTGTATCAATTCAAGCCTGAGCGTCCGTTTGCGCCGGGCGGGGAGATTGCGGGCACCGTCGAAGCCATTGGCGAAGGCGTTACCGGCTTTGCCATCGGTGACCGCGTCATTGGCCTGTGCGGTAATGGCGGTCTGACCGAGAAAGTCGCGATCGCAGCGTTCAACTGCTTCAAAATGCCAGACACCATGTCCTTTGACGATGGCGCAGCTTTGTTGATGACCTATGGCACGTCAATCCACGCGCTGAAGGATCGCGGCCATATGAAGTCCGGCGACAATGTCCTTGTGCTTGGCGGCGCAGGCGGCATCGGGATTTCGGCCATTGAACTGGCCAAGGCATTTGGCGGCCGCGTTGTCGCTGGTGTATCCAGCGAAGCGAAAGCAGAAATCGCGCGCGAAGCTGGCGCTGACGAAGTGGTCGTCTATCCGCATCAGCCGTTCGACAAAGACCAGTCCAAGGCTGTCGCCGAGCTGTTCAAAACGGCCGCTGGCCGGGACGGCTATAATATCATTTATGACACCGTGGGTGGCGACTATAGCGAACCTGCCGTCCGGTCGATTGCGTGGGAAGGCAAGTTTCTCGTTGTTGGCTTTCCTGCCGGAATCGCGAAATTGCCATTAAACCTCACACTGCTGAAAAGCTGCGACGTATGCGGCGTTTTCTGGGGCGCCTTTGCCGCACGTACACCGCAGAAAAATCACGCCAACATTGCCGAGCTGTTTGACCTATATGCAGCGGGCAAGATCAAGCCGCGCATTTCGGAAACATTCGCGCTTGCGGACGCTGGAACAGCAATCGCACGCTTGGGTGACCGGGCAGCCGTTGGAAAGCTGGTCGTACATATTTGACAAGACCGGCCTTGTTGCGCGACGATGCAGGCATTATCTTTGAACAACAGAAAAATGGAACGGCATGATGACGACTTTCGACAATCGCGAAAAAGCCTTTGAAAACAAGTTCGCACATGATGCGGACCTATTGTTCAAGATAACCGCCCGCCGCAACAAGCTGGTGGGTCAATGGGCAGCCGAAAAAATGGGCCTGACCCCTGAAGAAACCACAGCCTATGCGACATCGGTCGTGCAGGCGGATTTTGAAGAAGCGGGCGACGAAGACGTCATCCGTAAGCTGCTTGGCGATTTGACATCGGCCGGTGTCGACGTGGATGACGCGATGATCCGCGCTGCGCTCGAAGACAAAATGGTGGAAGCCCGCCGTCAATTTATCGAGCCTGCTTAATGGCCATGCACGCGCACGAAATTGAGGAAATGATTCAAGCCGCGCTTCCCGATGCTTTTGTCGAAATCACTGACCTTGCGGGCGACGGCAATCATTATGCCGCGCGCGTCGTCAGCGAAAGCTTTCGCGGAATGCCGCGCGTCAAACAGCACAAGGCCGTGTATGACGCTTTGGGCGGACGCATGGGCGGTGTCTTGCATGCCCTTCAGCTGACAACAGCCATTCCCTGATTATTGGAGTATTGAAATGAGCGTTAACGAACGGATCGATGAGATCGTCAAAGGCAATGATGTCGTCCTTTTCATGAAAGGTTCGCCATTGTTTCCGCAGTGCGGATTTTCCAGCAAGGCGATCGCCATTCTTGACCATCTGAATGTCGCCTATGAAAGCGTCGATGTCTTGCAGGATATGGAAATCCGTGCGGGCATCAAAGATTATAGCGATTGGCCAACAATCCCACAGCTGTACGTCAAGGGCGAGTTCCTGGGTGGTTCGGACATCATGATGGAAATGTACGAAGCGGGCGAACTGCAAGCCATTGTGGACGCAGAGGGCTTGGCTAAGGCTGGCTAATCAGTCGGCGTCATTTACCACTATCAGCCTTGGCTGCATGATGTGAATCCACAGCAACGCCAGTAAATAGGCGCTTGCGCAGATTGCGAACATCGGCGTGTAGCCAAGGCCTGAATCAAGCGACCAGCCAGCGAATTCGAGCATGGCCGCACCGCTCAAATTACCGACCAAAGCACCAATTGCGATCACGCTGCCGACCTGACGGGCGGGAACGATATCCGCCGTCATGCCGAAAATATTGGTCGAAAAACCCTGATGCGCGAAAAGTGCTAACCCGATAATAAGCGCCGCAATCCATTCATTGGGCGCTTGCAGGGCCAAGGGAATGGGTAAAATCAGCAAAGCATAAAAGAGCATGGAGCTTTTGCGCGCTCCATTTGGTGTCATGCCCTTACCCAATAGGATCGGGAACAATATGCCACTGGTCAAAGCGCCAACCGCCGCCAGCGCATATACGATAGCCGTGGGCGCGCCGATTTCAGCCTGCCCCAGTTCAAATTGCCGTGCAAAGAAATCTGGCGCCCAAAATAATATAAACCACCAGACAAGGTCCGTGAGCAGCTTTGCGCCGGCCACAGCCCATGTCCGCCGTTCCTTCAACAGATCACGCCATGGCGGGCCCTTGTCGGCTGGATTGGCGATGGTTGGTGCCGATGTACCCAATGGCTGAAGCTTGCTTGTGCCGAGCCACCAGAAAACCAGCCAAACAAACCCAAGCGCACCAGTGATAATAAACGCCTCGCGCCAGCCATACATGATGGCAATCCATGGCACGGTCAGCGGCGCCAGAATCGCGCCTATATTGGACGCGCTGTTAATCACGCCAATACCTATGGATCGTTCCCGAATGGGCAAATATGTGGCGGCCGATTTCATCGCCGCAGGCGTGTTTACCGACTCTGCCACAGCCAAGGTGACGCGCGCCGCGACAAACTGCCCAACCGAACTGGCAAAAGCATGCCCCATGCCCGCCAAGCTCCATATCGCAACGGCCAAGCCATAGCCCCAGCGCACACCGAACCGGTCAATAAACCACCCGACGCCAAGCAAAGCCACCGCTGTGGCAATTTGAAATGCCGATCCGAAATGGCCAAATTCACGGTCGCTCCAACCAAACTCAACCTGCAATGTGGGCTTGAGAAGCGCGAGGACCTGTCGGTCGAGATAATTGAGCGCCGTGCCGAAAAACAAAAGGGCAATGAGTCCGTAGCGGATATACCGTGCGGCATCGCCCGACTTTGCGATCTCGGTGTCGGCCATTGAATCCTCTCCCAAGTCCTGCTTTATGCTGGAACTTCTGATGCATCTGCCTATAGAAGGCCATATGACACCGCAAGACATAAACGCGAATTATATCGCTGACCTGTATGGCGAGACATATCTTGCTGAGGACAATCCGGCACCGCGCAAACGATTGATGATCCGCGCATTGTTCCCCGGTCTTGCTGTCGTTGGTATCGCATCGGTCGCAGCGACTTGGTTCTCTGAACATTACGCCATGCCCGTCATATTGGCGGGGCTTCTGCTTGGTTTGGCGCTCAATTTTGTGTCGGCTGAGCAAAAGGTTCACCCTGGCCTCGATTTCTGCGGCACCACGTGCTTGCGGTGGGGCATCGTTCTGTTGGGAACGCAGGTAACAGCCATGCAGATCGGTGGATTGGGCGCACTGGCGTTTCTGGGACTGGTGTGCATCATGGCGCTGGTGATGGGTGCGGGCCTGCTTGGCGCGCGACTGGGCGGTCAAAGCAATTATGCAGGCTGGCTTGCAGGCGGCGCCACGGCGATTTGCGGCGCGTCCGCTGCTTTGGCGATCTATGCCGTTATTGGCCGCGAACGGCTGAACCAGAACCAATTCACGCTGACGTTGGTGGGCGTTTCGCTCGCCAGTGCTATCGCCATGTCCTTTTATCCCCTCATCGCGGCGCAGCTTGCCTTTACGGATCGTCAAGCGGGTTTCCTGATGGGCGCGGCGATACATGACGTCGCGCAGTCGCTTGGCGGTGGTTATAGTTTTTCCCAATCCGCTGGTGAAACGGCAACGATTGTAAAGCTCTCGCGCGTGGCCTTGTTGGCCCCCGCGGTGGCGCTCATTGGTCTCGCCATCGGTTCGGGCAGTGACCAATCGAAAAGCCTTGCCGCGAAGTTGAAACTGCCTTGGTTTATCATCGCGTTCTTCGCGGTGGTTGCCGTCAACTCGCTTGTCGACGCACCGAAATGGGTGGGCGAATATGGCCTTCTGGCATCCAAGGCGATGCTCTTGTTCGCGGTTACCGCAACCGCTATGCGGTCACGCCTTGATCTGTTACTCGGGCAAGGCTGGAAAGCGATGCTACCCGTCATGCTCGCCACTTTGACCGCTTTCATCGCTGCGGCGACCTTTGCATGGGGATTTTTATGAGTCAGCCAATTTTTGACCTCGCCGTAATCGGTGGCGGCATAAACGGTGCCGGCATTGCGCGCGACGCGGCCGGGCGGGGTGCAAAGGTTGTCTTGCTTGAGCGCGGCGATCTTGCGCGCGGCACATCCTCTGCATCGACAAAACTTATTCACGGCGGGCTGCGCTATCTTGAGCATTATGAATTCGCGCTGGTGCGGGAATCGTTGATTGAGCGCGAGCGGTTGTGGGCCATTGCGCCGCACATCATTTGGCCGCTGCGCTTTATCCTGCCGCATCAAAAGGGCATTCGGCCCGCGTGGCTCGTCCGCCTTGGCCTGTTTTTGTATGACCATATTGGCGGCCGCAAATTGCTCCCCGCGACCCGCACCGTAAAGCTTGCGTCTGAACCCGCAGGTAAGCCACTGAAGCCGGGATTCACCACTGCCTTCGAATATTCCGATTGCTGGGTCGATGACGCCCGATTGGTGATCTTTAACGCCATGGACGCCGCACAAAATGGCGCAGAAATCCGCACGCATTCCGAAGTCACGCACATCGAACGACGCGATGGAATCTGGCATATCGAAATTGCAGGGCAGCCACCCATCAAGGCGCGCGCCGTTGCCAACGCAGCGGGACCAGCGGTGCTTGAACTGCTTGCGCGCACCACGGGGCGCCAACGCAACGCAGCCGAAACCATCCGGCTTGTGCGCGGGTCGCATATCGTTGTGCGCAAAATGTTCGATACGCCGCAGGCCTATTTCTGCCAAAACCCCGATGGCCGGATCTTCTTCGCTATACCCTATGAAGATGATTTCACCCTGATCGGCACGACCGATGCCGATCACAAAGGTTCGCTCGATGACATTATCGCGACGCCCGAGGAAATCGATTATATCTGCGAATCCGCTGGCGCATATTTCAAACAAACCATCACTGCGGCGGACGTCATATATAGCTATGCCGGCGTTCGTCCGCTGGTCGATGACGGATCGGGCAAGCCCGAAACCGCATCGCGCGGTTACCATTTCGAAGTCGACGTTGATGCCGATGGGCACGCACCGATTCTGTCTGTCTTTGGCGGAAAAATTACAACATACCGCCACTTGGCAGAGAGCGCCGTCAAAAAGCTCGCCGGATATATGCCTATTCTCGATGGGCGCAGCTGGACGCTCAAACAGCCGCTTCCGGGTGGCGATTTTCCGACCGATGGCGCCGATGACTTGGCGAACGAACTGCAACGCGCATATCCGTTTCTGCCTGCGTCCCTCACCCACCGCTGGGTCCGCAGCTATGGCACGCTGACGCGATCAATTCTCGCCGATGCCAACACCATCGAAGATCTTAGCACCCATTTTGGCCATGGCCTGTATGCGCGCGAAGTCGATTATTTGATCGGCCACGAATGGGCGTGCTCCGCCAGTGACATATTGTGGCGGCGCAGTAAGCTGGGCCTGCGTTTTTCTGCCGAAGAAACACAATATTTGGAAAGTTACATCGCCGGCAAGCTACAAGAATAAAACCGTTTAACCCAAAACGATATCGTGTAGTCTCGGCGCGGTACGCACGGCGGAGGGGCAATGCGAATCCGGGATCAGGCAGAAAATTCGGCCCATGATACACATGGCCAGTTCAGCGCATTCATCAGTTATAGCCATGACGATATGGCTGCGGCGGCAAAGCTGCAGCAAAAGCTTGAACGCTACCGATTACCCAAAAAAGTGGCGGCGGGGCATGTAAGCAGCACGCGAACATTAGGGCCCATATTTCGCGACCGTGACGACCTGGCGGCCGGGACAAGCCTGTCAGCTGCGATTAGAGACGCAATCTCACGCGCCGACTGCCTCATCATTTTATGTTCGCCAGCTGCGGCAAAGTCCCGCTGGGTCGCCGCCGAAATTGCGCTGTTCCGCGAACTTCATCCTGAAAAACCTATCCTGCCCGCAATCATTTCCGGAAATCCGCAGGAGGCATTTCCGGCGGAATTATTGGTGGATGGCAATGAACCTCTGGCTGCAGATTTTCGCGCCGAGGCAGATGGCTCGCAGCTTGGATTTTTGAAAATCGTTGCCGGGGTCGCAGGCGTCCCACTTGATGCGTTGATCCAGCGCGATGCGCAAAGAAAGCTCCGACGCGTGATGGCCGTCACGGCAATTGCGATGGCGGCAGTGATAATCATGGGTGCAATGACGTTATTTGCCTTTCACGCCCGAAACGAAGCAGCACGTCAGCGCGCTGCGGCAGAAGGGCTAGTCGAATTCATGCTGACGGACTTGCGCGAAACATTGCGCGGGGTTGGCAGGCCCGACGCCATGACCGTGGTCAATGCAGAGGCGCTTGAACATTACCGCGCGCAAGGCGATTTAGCTTCGCTGCCACCTGAAAGCCTGGAACGCCGTGCGCGCGTGATATTGGCGATGGGAGAAGACGATACCGTTGCCGGACGTCCCGAATTGGCCGAGCGGAAATATCTGGAGGCGCACCGGACCACCGCCGCATTGCTGGCGCTGACACCAAAATCACCGAATAGCATTTTCGGACATGCCCAAAGCGCGTTTTACGTTGGTCAAAGTGCATTGCTACGCGGGGATAGACAAACGGCGTTGCAGCACTGGAATACGTATCGCGCGTTGGCCGGGCGGTTGGCAAAGGTCGAACCCAATAGCGTTCGCAGCCAGATGGAGCTTGGCTATTCCGAAGGCAATTTGTGCGATCTATATTCGCGCGATGGCGGGGACCTTAACGTTGCATTGCGACATTGTATGGCCGCCATTTATCAAGAGAAAAAGGCACTGGCGCTTGAGCCCGCCAACCGGAAAATCAAGCAAGATCTTGCCAACCGTTATGGTTGGGCGGCGAACGTTAAACTGCGGCTTGGCGCGTTTAACGATGTCCTTGCGCTGCGAAAAACAGAAGCGACGCTTATGCAAGATCTCATCCAGGTTGATCCGCGCAATGTCGAATATGCGTTGCGCAGCAGTTGGGCGCAGATTGGAATGGCAGATGCGCATATCGCGCTCAAACAATATCGCGCAGCAGAAAAGACCCTTCAAAAATCCATTACCGAAAGCAGCGCGGTTTTGGCGGAAGGACAGGGCAATTTGCCCGTCATGGAGACCGAGCTGAAGCTATGGACGCTTTTGGCGCGCACCCAGAAATTGCAGGGACGGGACAATATAGCCAGCATGACCGAGGCCCGCCGCATTCGCCAGAAGATGGAGCCACTTGGGCCAAGCTTTAGAGAAGCGGCCACGAAAATTTGGGCAACATATATTGGAAAGGAAAGATAAGACATGATCCCCGACCATCTCTCACTCGGACCTCTTGGCGCGACGACAGCATCAGCCAGTATATACAAACCCAACGCGGAACAGACAGAATATGTCCGAATGTTTGGAGCCGGATACGCGTTCGGGCAACCCGCCACCGATTCAGAGCCTGAGACGGAAGGGAATGTAAAACGCTTTAGGCCGAAACATATCTGCGCGGTGTACATCCGGTTTGAACCCAATGGTACACTGACGGTGAAGCAAGCCTATATTGCTGCACCCAATCCTCAACCGACCAACGCCGATATAGTCGCCGTGGCAGAACCCCTGCTGCAGGCGATGAGCAAAGCAGGCTATGCCGGAGGCGGCGCCCAAGCATTCAAAGAGAATTTCGAAGATTTTAGCTTTGCGAGCCAGCAAGTCGTGGTCATTTATCTCGATAACAAGGATGACGCCGTTCGTTTTTCCTCAAAAGACAGCGACATCATTCGCTTTGTCCCGATCAGCGGTAACGACCCCAAAACCCATATCAGGCCAAACCACGCATTTTTTAACCGCCGCGCCGTTGCCATGGCACCGGGCGGGGGCACTTTTGGCAAAAGGGCATATCTGATTGATTTTTGGAACACCGACGAAAATGGCAATGCCATTACGGGAGTGATCGAAGGCCGCCCTGCAACCTATTATCTATATGCAATGAATATCCATCTTGAAATGGCGACATCGAAGCGCACGGCAAAGTTGAATTGGGTTCCCATCATCATAGATCCTGATACCGGCAATATGGGCGGTCCACCTTTGCCCGATGCGTGAGGATAGCTTACCTATTCTGCAACTGGCACGCACTGGTGCAGCCCAGAAAGCGTGGGACGCCTTTCTGGCGGCTGGCTTGCAAAATATCAATAATAACCCCGCCATTCTGAACCTGAAGGGCCGGTTGCTGAAGGATAGGGCCCGTAAAACACAAGGTGATGCGGCAGCGCGACTGTTTCTGCAATCCGCCAAGGCATATGCGGACTCCGCAGCGTTGAAACCCGACAGCTATCCGCTCATCAACGCGGCGACCATGTCTTTTTTTGCCGGCCAAAGTGACCATATGGCATTGTTGGCAAATAAGGTCCTGGCATTGCTTGAAACGGGCGCAGGTCGTGGGGAAACGGCCTATTGGCATGACGCAACAAAGGCAGAGGCGCATTTGCTTTTGGGCAATCGCGACAAAGCGGAAACAATGCTCGGGGCAGCCTTACGGCACGCGCCAAATGCGTGGGAAGATCATGCAACGACGCTTCGGCAATTGCGCAGCGTCCTGCGCCGTCGCCGCGAAAATGATAGCTGGCTTGCACCCTTTGCACCGCCCAAAAGCATATATTTTTCTGGCTTGATGGGATTAGCACCCGATGACCAACTTGCCGCAGACGCCATCGCCAATGGCTTAACCGACATCAGCGCCGGATTTGCGTTTGGCGCATTGGCGGCTGGCGCAGACATCATGATTGCCGAAGCAATACGAAACGCAGGCGGCGAATTGCATATTGTCATTCCGACCACTCCGTCGGTGTTCAAGGCGCAGTCGGTTGCGCCTTATGGCGACGCATGGCTCGACCGGTTTGACAGTCTTTGGGCGGAGGCTTCGTCTGTGGAGACCATCGAGCCTGGCAAGCACATGTCACATGCCGCCATCATGCTTGCCGCTCAAGTTGCAAAGGGACGCGCAATTGACAATGCACAGCGTCTGGAAAGCACGCATGTGCCGTTTGAAGTATCCGACGGCAGCCTGTCGCGCGTGGATCCATCGACGCCCGCGGTGATATTGCCCCGCAGCGCCACTAAACCTGCGGGTCACCATTTGCCGTGCGGTAGTTGCCATTTTTGCATTGCGACGGATGCCCCTTTGGCCAATGATGCCGTGCAATGGGAACAATTTGGAGATTATTATATCAGCCGCGACGCCCAGCCAGCCGATGCCTCTCGCGTGATGAACGCATTGCTCTCTGCTGCGCCTGATGCCCGCATTGCTTTTGACGTCACTATATCTGACGACGATAGCCCCCCGCATGGCATCGCCGATAGCCTAAACCGGCTCGTCCAGTCCGCATCAAACGGCAGCGCCGTCGCAACGTCTTCAGCGGCGATGGTGATGAAAGCACAGGCGGCCGACATCAGCATTGAACCACTCGGCGAGCTGCCCGGATCCGTTGGTGCGTCCGGCGTGTATGCCATTGGACCGACGTCCGATGGCGCCAACGCTTGCGGGGTTTAAGCACTTGGCGAGTATGGTGAATGTTCAGAAGTGCAGCAAGTATAAAGTTACGATTAAACGGGATGACAAAGGCAATGCATGACAGCCACATAAGTGGGCAAAAACTTTCAAACCAAATTCTGGAGAATTACGCTGAGCTATCACCCGATGGCATGAAAGTTACACAATTTGTTCCCCCTGCTGCGCTCGCGCCGTTTGTCACGCATGTCTATTTTTTCCGGTGCGACCAAATGCGTCTTACCGACCAAATGCCGGCGGCATTGGGGCAGCTTATGTTCTTGCTTAAAGGCAGCGCCCATTTGCAGTTTCAGGACGGGCGTACCGTCCCGGTAAGCGACACAACGGTTATGGGTCCGGGCCTTGGTGCTGCGGAATTTACCTTCGACGGCCCTTTTTATCATCTCGGATTTGCGCTTTCGCCACTCGGCTTTGTCGCACTCACTGGCCGACCGGCCAATCAGTACGCGGATCGGGCAGTGCCGGCATCTGCATTGTTTGGTCCAGAAATCGATACCCTAGCCCAAACTATTATAGCGGGATTCACGGACGGCACGATGCGGCTTTCGCAGATTGTCGATGAAGTCACACGCTTCTTGCTCGCGCGTCTGCGGCCCATCCCCAATTCCCATGCGCAAATGGTCCAGACAGTGATCGGTTGGCTCTCAAGCAATTTTGATCCGGACGTCGATCAGCTTTACAGCAAACTGGAAATGTCGCGCAGCACCGCCGCGCGCCTTATCACGAGATATTTCGGGTGCGCACCCAAGTTGTTGACGCGCAAATATCGCGCGTTGCGGGCGGCAACGATCATGGTCGATCCAAACGCGACGGCGGAAATGCGGTCGCAAGTCGAATCCACCTTTTACGATCAGCCGCATATGATCCGCGAAATCCGCCAATTCGCGGGCCGCACGCCGGGCGCATTGGACAGCAACAATGCAAAAGTGATGCGCTTGTGGCTGAGCAAGGAAAACTTCCGCGACATTGAATCCTTTCTGGGTTGATTTCCGTCAACAAAAGGACCATCTGCCCCCAATCGGAGTAAATTTATCTGATTAGGGTCAATGTTATGCGTTTGTCGAATATGGCAGATTATGCAGTGGTGGTTATGAGCGCGGCTTCGCGCCATTGCGGCTCTGCGCGCGTATCTGCGACGGACCTTGCGACCGAAACCGGCCTTGCGCTGCCCACGACTCAAAAGCTGGTGAGCATGTTGACCAAGGCGGGCCTATTGCGTTCGGCACGGGGCACAGGGGGTGGCATCACGCTTGCTCGTCCTGCAGCGGCCATCAATCTGGCGGATATTATTGAGGCCGTCGAAGGCCCAATTGCGATGACCGCGTGCTGCGATACGCATAAACACGCCTTGGGCCAGCATTGTGCGAAAGAAGGCAGCTGCCACGTCCAATCGCATTGGCCCGTTGTCAACAACGCTGTGCGCGGTGCGCTTGCGCAAATCAATTTGGCAGGACTGACGCGATGACCGACGATATTGAGATCAAAGACAAGGCAGCATGGGATGCCGCCGAAAAGGTCGCCGATTACGAGCATGGCTGGTCGTCGGACATCGAAACCGATTTCGCGCCAAAGGGCCTGAACGAAGATACCGTCCGCTTCATTTCGGCCAAGAAGAATGAGCCCGAATGGATGCTCGAATGGCGGCTTAAGGCGTTTGCCATGTGGAAAACGATGGAAGCGCCGGATTGGGCCAAGCTCAATGTCCCGCCCATCGATTATCAGGACGCCTATTATTATGCCGCGCCCAAGGCGAAGCCGAAGCTGAATTCACTGGACGAGGTCGATCCCGAAATCCTGCGTGTTTATGAAAAGCTGGGCATTCCGATTGCCGAACAGAAATTGCTTGCCGGTGTCGATGGCGGTGAAGATGGGGGCTTGCCCCAACGCCGCGTCGCGGTTGATGCGGTGTTCGACAGCGTTTCGGTTGCCACGACGTTCCGCGCCGAATTAGAGCGGGCTGGCGTTATCTTCCGCAGCATTTCGGAAGCGATTAAGGAATATCCTGACCTCGTCCGCAAATATCTCGGCAAGATTGTGCCGATGCACGACAATTATTTCGCCACGCTCAACTGCGCGGTCTTTTCCGACGGAACGTTCGTCTACATCCCCGAAGGCGTGCGCTGCCCGATGGAGCTTTCCACCTATTTCCGTATCAACGCGGAAAATACGGGGCAGAGATCGGAAGAGCACACGTCTGAACTCCAGTCACTA
>CALDKP010000420.1 GCA_937898535.1 uncultured Sphingomonadales bacterium
GCCGCTCGGCCATCGCCTTCGCCTCATCGCGCGTCATCTGCTCGAGCGTGCCGGTGAACACCACGGTCTTGCCGGAAACCGCGCTGGCCTTGGTCTCGACCACGTAATCGGGCGGCGAGACTTCGTGCAGCAGATCATCCCACACTGCCACGTTGTGCGGTTCGTGGAAGAAATCGCCAAGTGCCTCGGCAACTGCCCCGCCAACACCGTCAATCGCGGTGATGTCCGCGACGGCCGCTTCATCACCCTGCGCCAAACGAAGCCCGACCTTGCCAACATCTTGCACAGTTCCAAAAGCCTTAAACAAATCGCGCGCAGTGACTGCGCCGATATGGCGAATACCAAGCCCAAAGAGCAACTTGGCACCATCTGGTGCGCGCTTCGCCTCAATCGCTGCCAACAGGTTATCCACAGATTTATCCTGCCATCCATCGCGCAATACAATATCGGCACGGCGGGCCTTCAACCTGAAAATATCTGCGGGACTTTCGAGCCATCCCAGATCGAAAAACTCTTGAATGGTTTTCTCGCCAAGCCCCTCAATATCCAGCGCACCGCGGCTGACAAAGTGGATAAGCCGCTGGACGCGCTGGGCCGGACAAATCAGTCCGCCCGTGCAACGGACATCGACTTCGTCTTCTTCGGCGACGGCTTCCGAACCACATTCGGGGCATTGCGATGGAAACACATAAGGCGCGCGTTCTGTGTCGCGCGTCAGGTTTTCGACTATCTGGGGAATGACATCCCCTGCCCTTTGCACGACGATACGGTCACCGGGACGCACACCCAAGCGGGCGATTTCATCACGGTTGTGCAGGGTTACGTTGGACACAACGACGCCGCCCACCGTCACTGGGGTCAGGCGACCTACGGGCGTCAACTTGCCCGTTCGCCCGACTTGAATATCGATAAGCTCAAGCGTTGTTTCGGCCTGTTCAGCAGGAAATTTATGCGCAATCGCCCAGCGCGGGGATTTCGCAACAAAGCCAAGCCGTTCTTGCCAGTCCAACCGGTCAACCTTGTAGACGACGCCGTCAATATCATAGGGCAAGTCCGCACGCTGACGTTCGATGCCCGCATAATGGGCGAGCGCATCATCGCTATGCGGCACGCGGACGAGCAATGGCGACACTGGGACACTCCATGCCGCGATGGCCACCATCACGCCGCTTTGGGTGTCCGCTGGCAGGCCACTGACCTCGCCCCATCCATGCGCAAAAAAGCGCAGCGGCCGCGACGCGGTAACCTTGGCATCTTTTTGCCGCAACGATCCCGCCGCCGCATTACGCGGGTTGGCGAACAGCTTCCCATCCTTCGCCTTTTGCGCTTCGTTTATCGCCGCAAAGTCAGACTTGGCCATATAGACCTCGCCGCGTATCTCGAAGATGTCGGGCACATCGCCGTTCAGTTGCTGCGGAATGTCGGAGATATAGGCGACATTGGCGGTCACATCCTCACCCACGCTGCCGTCACCGCGTGTTGCGGCCTGAATCAAATGGCCGTTTTCGTACCGCAAGGAAAGCGAGAGCCCGTCAATCTTGTCCTCCGCCGTCAATGCAACGTCCGCATCGGGGCCGAGGTTTAGAAAGCGCCGGACACGCGCCACAAAATCGTGCACATCCTGCGCCTCGAACGCATTGTCGAGGCTCATCATGCGCTTGGCATGCGTGATTTTCTTCAGGCCTGAACCGTCTACAGCCGCGCCAACCAGACTATTGGGGCTATCGGCGCGCACGAGATGTGGGAACGCTGCCTCAAGCTCATTATTGCGCCGTACCAACGCATCATATTCCGCGTCTGAGATTTCAGGCGTGTCTTCGGCATGGTAGCGCTTGTTGTGATAGGCAATCTGTTTCGCCAACCGCATCAGCTCGTTGGCAGCGTCTGCTTCTGTCACTCACCGGCTCCAGAAACCGGCTTTGTCAGGTCAAATGATACCCGGAACAACCGCCCCGGCCTTGCCAGTTCATATGTCAGGGCTTGTCGTGGCGTTACTTCAAATGCCCAGATATTGGCATTTGATACAGTGCGGCCTTCTTTGGTGAACATGTCTTTGGAGAACGCATCCGCAGGAAATTCTTGCCGCATGACGCTGCCTGAGGTCACGGTATCGCCGCCATATTGGGATACCGGGTCTTCGGTCCCGTCCTTCAGCATATGGCGATGCTTCAGGCGCAGGCCAGTGTCTGTCTTGCTGATAATCCATGTGCGCGATTTATCTTCGCCAACATCAAATGCGATCCGAACTTCACGCGATGAACATTCGCGGACGTGCGCACGCATTTTCGCTGAATTAAAGCTGGCGTCGCTTTCATCGCCCGCCGCCAATTTGCCTTCAAATGACTTGCCGCACAACGCGGAAAGTTCACGAAAAAAACCGTCAGCTGGCAGTGCGGCTGTTTCCGTGGTCGTGCAGCCAGTCAGCAGCAACGCAAAAATCAAACCTATTTTCTTCACACAACCTCCAAAAGGCGTTTTGCTTGCGCGCGCGCTTCATCCGTCACTTCTGCGCCCGAAAGCATCCGGGCGATTTCTTGGCTGCGCGCCTCATTATCCAGCAAGACGACGCCCGTGCGCGTCACCGTTCCTTGGCTGGATTTGGCGATAAAGTAATGCGCTTTGCCTTTGGCCGCGACCTGCGGACTATGCGTTACCGCCAGCAGCTGCGTACGTTGCGCCAAGCGCGCAAGCCGCTCGCCAATCGCAGCAGCCACCGCACCGCCGACACCGCGGTCGATTTCATCAAAGATGATTGTCGCGGCCCCGCCCTCTTCCGCCAACGCGACTTTCAGCGCGAGGATGAAGCGCGACAGTTCGCCGCCCGATGCGATTTTGGCCAGCGGCGCAAATGGTGCGCCGGGGTTGGTCGAAATCAAAAACTCTACGCGGTCCATGCCCGACGCGGCCCAGCGGTCCTCGGGAAGCTGCTCCACCGCCGTTTGGAACTGTGCAGCATCCAGCTTTAACGGCGCCAATTCCACCTTAACCGCGGCATCCAGCTTCGCCGCTGACGCACGTCGCGTTTCCGACAATGCCGTGGCGGACGTGACATAGGCCGCGTGCTTTGCAGCGACCTCAGCCTCCAACAAAGCGAGCCCCTCACCACCGGCCTCAATCGACTGAAGCTGCGCGGTCAGGCGTTCCTGCAGGGCAATGATGCCGTCCGGCGCGACATTGTGCTTACGGGCCAGCGCGCGCAATTCGAACAGGCGCTCCTCGATTTCGTCGAGACGCGCTGGCTCATATTCAATTGCCCGCGCCGCCGCGTTCAACTTGTCCTCTGCTTCGCTTGCTTCGATCACGGCACGGTCAAGCGATGTCAGCGCTTCTGCCAGCAACGGATGGGCATCAGCCAAGCGGTCAAGCTTACGCGCCGCGGAGCGAATAAGCGCAAGGCCACTTTTGGGGCCATCAAAGCTTTCAAGTACCGCCTTCAAATCTTCGGCGATGCGTTCGCCCTTTTGCATCTCCGACCGCTCGCCAGCGAGTTCTTCTTCCTCGCCCGGCTGCGGATTAAAGGCGGCAAGCTCGGCCACCGCATGCTCAAGCCACTCTTGATCGCGCGCGGCATTTTCCAGCGCTTCGCGTGCGATATCAAGGCGCACTTTCGCCTCATGCCATGATGTATAATTGGCCGCGACCGTTGCGGTGTCGCATCGGCCAAAGGCATCAAGCAGCGCCCGGTGCCCGCGCGGGTTCAGCAATCCGCGATCATCATGCTGCCCGTGTATTTCGACCAAAGATGCGCCGACATCGCGCAGCAAAGCAGCAGAGCAAGGCTGATCATTTATGAACGCCTTACTGCCGCCATCGGCCTTAACCGAACGGCGGATCAGCAGCGGCTCGCCTACGTCAATTTCGATGTCATTGTCGCCAAGCAACGCGACCACATTGGCTGGCGCATCAAAGCTTGCCGTTACTTGCGCCTTGTCCGCGCCTGCCCGCACAAGGCCGCTATCGGCGCGCGCCCCCAGCGCAAGGCCGAGAGCGTCCAGCAAGATAGACTTACCAGCGCCCGTCTCCCCGGTTAACACACCAAGGCCGTTTGCGAGTTCAAGGTCCAGCGCCTCGATCAGCACCACATCGCGGATCGACAGCCCCGTTAGCATGTCATTACGCGGCGGGCGCGTTCTTCTGCATCAGGTCATAGGCGCGCTGATACCATATGCTACCCGGGTAGTTGGCACCAAGCACAGCCGCAGCTTTCTTCGCTTCCTCCGGCACGCCCATCGCCAAATAGCTTTCGGTCAGGCGGTACAATGCCTCTGGCGTATGCGTTGTCGTATCAAACTTGTCGATGACTTCGCGGAAACGCAAAGAGGATGCGAGCCACAAGGCACGGCGTTGATAGAAACGGCCGATTTCCATTTCCTTGCCCGCCAAATGGTCGCGCACGAGATCCATTTTCAACGTGGCGTCCGCGGAATAGCGCGAATTGGGATAGCGACGCTGCACTTCACCCAACGCAGCCAATGCCTGCTCCGAAATCTTTTGATCGTGGGTCACGTCGCTCATCTGTTCGTAATAGGACAAGGCGATCAGATAATATGCATAAGCCGCATCTTTGTTACCCGGATGGATCGACAGGAACCGGCGCGACGATTGAATCGATTCGTTATATTTCTGCGCCATGTAATAGCTAAACGCGCTCATAAGCTGCGCGCGGCGGGCCCATGGCGAATATGGATGCTGGCGTTCGACCTCGTCAAACAAAGCTGCAGCAACTTCATATTGCTTGTTATCCAGCTTGTCCTTTGCCGCCGTATAGAGCGTGTTGACGTCACGTGCGACATAACGGGTGTTGCTGCCCGGCTTTGCGCCACCGCCGCCAAGGCCAAGCATAGCGCAACCGGAAAGCATGGAAACCGAAGCCAGCAAGCCAGCGGACACAAGGATTTTTCTGTTCATGGGATTGTCCTTAGATACTCTTGGGGCCGTCGCCAAGGGTTTTGCGCATGTTAGTGCGAGATGCTGTATCGGACATGAACTGAAGCGAGACGGCCCCAGCGACCACAGGCCTCGCCCATTGGCAGCAGCCCATGCCCACAACGAAAAAGGGGCCACCGAAGCGACCCCTTTTCCTCTCCAATCCTTTTGCAGGATGTTCTGTTTGCCGCGCGGGCTTAGTCCTTCAGGAATGCTGGAACATGGTCGGGATCGCCCCCGCCATTGTTTCCGCCTTCTGAACGCTCTTGGCGTGGACCACGGTCGCCGCGGCCTTCACCACGACCACCGCCATCACGACGAGGACCGCGATCGCCACGGCCTTCACCGCGTCCGCCACCGCCGCCTTCACGACGGGGACCACGATCGCTGCGCTCGCTCTTTTCACGTGGCGGGCGTGTGTCTTCCAGCTCTTCACCAGTTTCCTGATCGACGACGCGCATCGACAGGCGAACCTTGCCACGTGGATCGATTTCAAGAACCTTGACCTTAACGTCCATGCCTTCGCTGACGACGTCGGTAACCTTCTCAACGCGCTCGTTGCGCATTTCGCTGACGTGAACGAGACCGTCCTTGCCACCCATGAAGTTTACGAACGCACCGAAATCGACAAGATTGACGACCTTGCCGTCATAGATTTTGCCAACTTCAGCTTCTTCAACGATGCCCGAAATCCACTTACGAGCGGCTTCAATCTGGGCAACGTCGGACGAGGAGATCTTGATAAGACCTTCGTCGTCGATGTCGACCTTCGCACCAGTGGTGGCGACGATTTCACGAATAACCTTACCACCGGTACCGATGATGTCGCGGATCTTCGCTTTGTCGATCTGCATGGTTTCGATGCGTGGTGCGTGCGCCGACAATTCACCGCGGGCTTCGCCCAAAGCTTTTGCCATTTCACCAAGGATATGCGCGCGGCCTTCCTTGGCTTGGTGCAATGCAGCTTCGAAGATTTCACGGGTAATACCGGCAATCTTGATGTCCATCTGCATCGTGGTGATGCCTTCTGACGTACCAGCAACCTTGAAATCCATATCGCCGAGATGATCTTCATCACCCAAGATGTCGGAGAGGATCGCGAAATCCTTACCTTCAAGGATAAGACCCATTGCGATACCCGAAACCGGACGTTTGATAGGCACACCTGCGTCCATCATGGCGAGGCTGCCACCGCAAACCGACGCCATCGACGACGAGCCGTTCGACTCGGTAATGTCGCTGGTCAAACGAATGGTGTACGGGAACTCGTCCTTGGTCGGCAGCACGGGGTGCAGCGACAATGGCGGTTTCCAGGCCTTGTAGCGAACGCCCGCCACGGCCGAGCCATTCCCGGTTTGCGTCAGGGGTACGGGCCTGCGGTTGCAAGCCACCCGATATCGATCCGGATCGCCTGCGGTCAGTTTGACCTGCACCCGCTCCGCCGAGCTATCGGCATAACGCACCGTGCCGCCGATCGCGCCGGTCTCGCCCAGCACATGCCAAGGCTCCAGAGCCTGCCGGATTTCGAGATTGACGCCCTCGACATCGATTTCGCCGCAGAACGGGAAACGAAACTCCTGCTGCGCCTCGAACCATTCCGGCCTCAGGTCGAAGCCATGCGCGGAAAGATCCCGCAGCAGGTCGAGAAAATCCTCCCAAACAAAATGCGGCAGCATGAACTTGTCATGCAGCGTCGTGCCCCATCGCACGAGGTTCCCCGTGATCGGCGACTTCCACATGCGCGCGATGATCGCACGCACCAGAACCTGCTGAGCCAGCGACATACGCGCATCCGGCGGCATCTCGAAACCACGAAACTCCACCAGACCCAGCCGTCCCGTCGGCCCATCCGCGGAGAACAGCTTGTCGATGCAGATTTCCGAGCGGTGGGTGTTGCCGGTCACATCGACGAGCAGATTGCGCAAAAGCCTGTCCAAGATCGGAAGAGCACACGTCTGACTCCAG
>CALDKP010000421.1 GCA_937898535.1 uncultured Sphingomonadales bacterium
CACCATCGAAAACCCGCTTGATCCGGCTGCGATGGCCGCGCTGCTGCAGCGGCGGATGCCCGTCTATGACAAGGACCGCGAAGGGCATTACAACCTGATATCCGCGCTGCACAAAAGCTTGCGTGGCTCTGATCCGCAAGCCGCGCTCTATTGGATGGCGCGGATGTTGGTCGCAGGCGAAGAGCCCTTATATGTCCTGCGCCGCCTCGTCCGTTTCGCCAGCGAAGATATCGGCCTCGCCGACCCGCAAGCGCTCGTCCAATGTCTCGCGGCCAAGGACGCCTATGAATTTTTGGGAAGCCCCGAAGGGGAAGTCGCCATTGTTCAGGCATGCCTGTACCTTGCGACCGCACCAAAATCGAACGCCGCGTATAAAGCGCAAAAATCCGCATGGAAGCTGGCACGCGACACCGGATCGTTAATGCCGCCCGCGAACATACTAAACGCGCCAACCAAGCTGATGAAAGACATCGGCTATGGCGCGGGATATGCGTATGACCATGACAGCGCGGACGGATTTTCCGGCGCCAATTACTGGCCCGACCAAGTTCCGCCAACGCAGCTCTATCAACCCGTCGAACGTGGCTTTGAACGCAAAATCATAGAACGGCTGCAATATTGGGACCGTCTGCGCGCCCGCAAAGCCGATCCAGACGCGGCGTGACGTCCGCCCACTGCCCAAACGCCTGATGCGGCCCTTTACCCGTTTTGCCTGTGCCGATTGGTCGGGGGCGAAGGGCAGCCGCCATCCCGGTATCGCCCTAGCCGTCTGCGAAGCCGGCAATGAAGCCCCGCGCCTTGTTCCTGCCCCTTCCGGCATTTGGTCGCGTCAGGCGGTTGCCGATTGGCTGCTGGCGCAAGATGATGATTTGCTGATCGGCTTCGACTTCAGCTTCGCGCCCCCCATGATTGCGCGCGGCGCCTATTTACCCGGCGATGCATTGCCGACAACTGCGAAGCCTTTTTGGGCCTATGTTGACGACATCTGCGATGATGTCGATTTGGGCGCAGCCTCATTCCTTGAAAAACACCATCGTCGCCATTTTTACTTCGGCGCTGCCGATGGCGTAAAATCCACATTCTTACATTGGCGGCAATGCGAGTTGTGGAACAAGCACAGCAGCGGAAAAATCTCGACCGTCTTTGACGCTATCGGCGCGTCACAAGTCGCAAAGGCCAGCTTTGCCGGCATGCGCTTTCTAAACCATGTCCGCGACCATGTAGCCATCTGGCCATTTGACCCTTTGCCCGAACGCGGGCCTGTGGTGGTGGAAATCTACACAACAATCGCTGCACGCGCCGCTGGCGTCGCCAAAGGCCGCAGCAAGATTCGCGACGCACGCGGGCTGGACGATGCTCTAACTAATTTGAGCTCCCTGCCCCACGAGCCGCTCGAACGCTACACAGACCATGCGACAGATGCATTGCTAACCGCCGCATGGCTGCGTGCAACAGCGTCAAATCCACAATTTTGGACGCCAACAGCATTAAATTGCGAAATAGCAGCAACTGAGGGCTGGACCTTTGGCATCATTTGAGGCAATGGGCGCCACAGAGTGCCGGCTTAGCTCAGTTGGTAGAGCACCTGATTTGTAATCAGGGGGTCACGAGTTCGAACCTTGTAGCCGGCACCATTTTCGAAATTCCTTCATCAACAGCATATAGCGCGCCTAATAACGGGCTGCCCGCCGCTAATCACGAAGACGTTTACTTACTCACTACCGCCTAAGCTGTGCCGAATGTTCGTCAGCAGCGAAGCCGCCTGTAAAAGCGGCTCTGGTTGGGGAGATAATTCTCCCGCAATCTCATATGTGGCATCAATGGCGATATTGACGATATTCTGGGCCTCTGCCAAATTAATCGTTTCATTGTCGACAAGGCTATGAATGAGGCTTTCCAACAAAAACAGCGCGGCGTGGCCGTGCGAGTCGGCGTTTTCCAACATGTGTTTCCCTACGTCGCTGTCATTGTTAGATTTAGCCATTTGAATCTGCTCCGATAGAGGCGAGAGCGCCACGCATCTCTCAGCCGTCAGAGCCCTTGCACTATCCGACGATGGAACCATCCTTAGACATTCTGAAGGTGTCGGCAATTACATAAATTAACATTTGATAATAATCTTCAGCAATATCATATTTAGCTGTCATGTGGGACAGCGATCCCGTGGAAAATCAATTTATAACGAAGCTCGGACGGCTGGCGTCGCTTAGTGACGCCGCAGTTTCGGCATTGGAGCATGCAACGGCCAACGCTGCGGCTGTAGGTGCGCGCCGCTACCTTATTCGCGAAGGCGACCAGCCTGGCCCATTGTTGGTCATTTTAGACGGATGGGCGTGCCGATATAAAATTCTGCCCAATGGTGCGCGGCAGATGCTGGCATTTCTGATGCCAGGGGACTCGTGCGATCTGCATGTCGATTTACTGACGGAGATGGATCACGGCATTCAGACAATAACACCGTGCACTGTCGCAAAAATCGACAGACCGACGATTGAAACGGTGTTTGAACAACACCCGTCGGTGATGAAGGCGATGTATTTGGCGCAGTTGATTGACGAGGGAACGCTGCGCGCGTGGATCACAAGCATTGGGCGACGTTCAAGCATTGAACGCGTCGCCCATCTGATGTGCGAGCTATATCTTAGGGCGCGCAACATTGGTCTTGGCGGCGACATGCATCTCGTGCTCCCGCTGTCGCAAATCGTTCTCGCTGACGCATTGGGGATGACGCCTGTGCACATCAACCGTGTGCTAAAACAATTGCGCCTTGCCGGTGCCATGACAATCGTTCGGGGAAGCCTCATCATCGTCAGCCCACAGATACTCGTCCAGATTGCAGGATTTGACGAAAATTACCTGCACCGGCGTCTGCAAAACGCCGCCTAGTTCGGATGTTTTTTGCCAATTTATAGTGTGAGCCAATTTTGGATCACCTAATCGTAGCACTGGTTTGAACCAGATCTATATCCAGAAACACAACGCAAACGCGGCAGCGCACAGGAAGCTGCCAAAGGGCAGATGTGTCGCACCTATTCTGTCTGTTTTCGTGCTTAACAGCACCCACGCAAAGCCGATCACACAGGACAGCAACAACATATAAGGCAGCGCCTGCCATCCCATCCAGATACCCAAGGCGCCAAAGAGTTTCGGATCGCCGCCGCCCATGCCCTCTTTCTTGCGCAGGGATTTAAATGCCTGACGTGCGCCTTCTAGCGCCAGATATCCGAACAGCCCACCCGCGACGCGATCAACCCAGCTGAGTTCTGGCATCAGCGGCGGCCCCATCAGCGCGCCGGCAAGCGCGAGCAACAGCACCAAGCGGTTTGGCAACCAAAGGCGCTGATAATCCAGCACGCCGAGCGGAAGAAGAAGCCACCCGAAGACCGCAGCAGCGAACGCCTGATATCCATCAAGCCCCAAGGCAGAAATGGCGCCGATCACTGCAGCTGCAATTTCGATATATAACGCGCTTCCGCCAATCGGTTGCGCGCAATAGCGGCATTTTCCGCGAAGCCACGCGTATGAAAAAATCGGGACAAGGTCAGCAGCGGCGAGCTGCGTGTCGCAATGATCACATCGCGAACGGCCATTTGTGATGCTCTCGCCATTGGGCCAGCGGCTGCACAGTGCAGCAACGAAGCTGCCCCATATTGCGCCCAAGATGATGGCCGATACAAGTTGGTACCAGAACGGCAACGCGTTTGCGAATGCACCCATCGACGCAAGAAAGCTGTTCAGAACCGGCCCTTTTGCACAAGGCGATAGCCGCCAGCGACCGGACGGAATCCGGCAAGCGTAAGCATCGTGCCCTGCTCTACCGCCTCGGTTTCTAGCGTTACGGTCACCGTATAGCTGCCGTCCGCGGAAAGCCGAATTTCGGCGCGTTCCATGGCCGATTGACTCACCAAGGGCAGCAAAAGCCCAGCACCATCGCAGCGCGGTTGCCCAAGCATGCCATTTTGCAGGTTCAGCCCGGGCAAACTGTCCGACATGATCAGTCGCACTTGCCCTCCGGCCTGCATGCACCGGCCAGCCGCAAATTTCGCGGAGAAACCTTCAAACTGGATATTTTCAGCAGGAAAAGGGGTAAAAAGCGCAGCAACCGGAAGTGTTGCATTCAGATTATTGACGGACATGCTGCCAAAACCGCGCGACACTGTCCCTGTAAATCCGGGCCGATAGGGTGCATTACCCCGCGACAATAGGATGTCCGCACGGCCCAAGAACAAAGGCCCGAACAATAACCGCGCATTCACATCGCCAATGGGCAATTTGCCAAGGCGCACGTCACGGATCGACCCGTCCCAGATGATGCCATCCACTTTGCGCGCCGAAACGCCCTCACCACCAACGATTGCCCGCAGTGGCATGAACAGGATCGCCGACAGCATCAGCAGCACTGCACTGGCGACGACAAGACGGCGGCTCATGGTGCATCCTGCTGCAACTGGGCATCGACGGTGACGCTGCCATTCGTGCCTGTGCGCAATGTGAGGCCGCTCACCGATATGTTCTGCGCCTCAAGCTCCGTCAGCCACGCAAGCAAAGCAGGCGCGCGGGCTTGTTCGATACGAAAGCTAATCTGGCCCGGCGGGGCATTGCCGGACTTGATGATATCAAAGCCCTTTTCGCCCGCACTTTGCGTAATCAGCAGATCGATATTGGCGGGAGCCGTTGCAGGGGCAACGCGCGGCTTTGCCAGTGCTGCATCGACCGTTGCGACAATGCGCCCACGACGCTGCACCGCGGCGTCCTGGTCAAGCGTTGCCTGCTCGACGGCGGATAAAACCGGCATGATCAGCCCAAAGACCAGCACCACAAAAGCGGTTAGCCCGCCGGCTGAACCGACAAGCCATTGCTCACGCTGCGTCAGCGCAGCAAACCACACACGTGCTGCAGCTATCATGGCATCCTCATCGTAAGATCGACCAGCGTCGCGCCCGTCGCGTCTGTGCGCGGTGTGGCGGTGATGGGAAAACCATCCTGCTGTATGGCGATTAGTGTCTGGTTGATATTGTCAGAGCTTGGCGCCGCCAAAACCACCGACAGGACGCCATCTTGGCCAAAGCGCATGTCACGCACCGAAACATTGGGCGACGCTTTCACACTGCGCCACAAAGCGGCCGATAATGGCGAGAATCGCCCTTGCATTATGCCTTTTTTGCGCATGGCAGCAGCCAGTTGCGCCTCTGCCTGATCAATATCGGTGATTGCTGGATCAACCTTTTGCGCGGCGGCCAGCGCGATGCTGTTTTCGTTGCTGGTTGCGCTCCAATATTTTCCAAGTGTCACCAACATGGTCAGCGCGCTTATCACCACAAGCGCGATGCACAGACGCTTAATCCATGTCAGCTGTTCTGCCGTTACCCAGATGGACCGCACTTTCTTGGCAAACATACCCGCGCGCAAATTTAACAACGGCTGCGCGCTCGCTTTCAAAAGCATTGTCCGGACTGTATCCGCGTCCAAAATCTCGAGCGGTGTCTCGCCTGCAAAAATGCTGCGGAAAACAGGCTCATCGGGCATCGCAAATTGCGCGCTGCGAAGGACGTTCACACCTTCAAACGCGGCCGTGACGACCACGTCCGCAGGCGGGTCAATGGCGAGGCCAAATGGCACAACAATGTCCGGATTCACGCCGTGCGCGGCTAGGCGATCCAGCCCATATTGCATGACTTCGGGCGCGATTGTGGCCGTGACATAATCATCGCCATCATGCTGCGCCGCGCTAG
>CALDKP010000422.1 GCA_937898535.1 uncultured Sphingomonadales bacterium
GAAGAGTTTGCCGTCGGTGGTCCAGCCGGAGTAGTGGACCGTCACGGTGTCGGCCGCGCAAACCGCCACCCACGACGTGAGCATGACGGCCGCGGGATCGCCCGCCGCGCCCATGCGGCACGTGCCGACGGGATGGTATACGGTATCTGCGCGACTGCGGATCAGATCATCCAATGCGGCATCATCATTCAGATCGACAGGATGGCGATTCTTTCCGCCATAAACGGCAAGCGCAGGTGCTTCGAAAATCCGGTGCATGGCGCGTACGCCGCTGCGCAATGTGGCCATGTCGCGATCGTCGCTCAGAAATGCTGGGTCAATCAGCGGGGCCGCACTTGCATCGGTTGATGCGAGGCGCACGGTGCCACGGCTTTCGGGCCGCAAGACGCAGGCATGGCAGCTGAACCCATGGCCTTTTACTTTTGAACGGCCATGGTCTTCCAACATTGCGGGGACGAAATGATATTGAATGTCAGGTGCTGGCAAGCTTGCGTCCGAACGCCAAAATCCGCCCGCTTCGGCAAAGCATGTGGTCATAACGCCTGTGCGCTTGCGGCGATGTTCGATAATCGCCTTGACCATCTTGGCCGTGCCGGCCAGCGAATCCCCGAAAAAGTCGTCCTTTGACTGTGTTTCAAAGCTGGAGACATAATCGATATGGTCTTGCAGGTCGGCGCCGACAGCTTGCTTATCATGGACAACATCCACGCCAACGCTGCGCAGATGGTCGGCCGGGCCAATGCCGGACAACATCAATATTTGCGGTGATCCAAATGCGCCTGCGGACAAAATGACAGCGCCGCGTGCCTTGATCGTGCGCTTTTTGTTTCGGCCTTGGCGAATGACAACGCCTGTGGCGCGCCCGTTTTCGACGATGATCTTTTCGGTCAGTGCGCCGGTAATAACTTCCATGCGGTCGCGTGCCGGTTCGACATAGGCCCGCGCGGCGGTCCAGCGTTCGCCGCCCTTTTGCGTGACTTGATACAGGCCAAAGCCGTCCTGCGTCGCGCCGTTGAAGTCATTATTGACCGGCAACTGCAACTCGGCAGCCGCTTCGATGAAGGCAAGGCTGCCGGCCTGCGGCCAGTGTTGGTCAGAAACAGACAGCGGTCCGCCTGATCCGTGAAAGGCATCAGAGCCGCGTTCATTGTCTTCGCAGCGTTTGAAATATGGCAACACGTCGTCATAGGACCATCCATCGCAACCCAATGCGGCCCAATTGTCATAATCATATTTGTGGCCACGGATGTAGACCATCGCGTTAATCGCGCTCGACCCGCCAAGGCCTTTGCCGCGTGGCTGATATCCGGTGCGGCCATTCAGGCCCTTTTGCGGAACGGTTTCATATTTATAGTTCGACCCATTGCGGATGAATGGCATGAAACCAGGCGTTTTGATCAACATATTATTGTTGGTACCGCCCGCTTCGATCAGGCAGACCTTATATTTGCCACCTTCAGAAAGACGGCCAGCTGCAGCGCTCCCCGCTGACCCGCCACCAATCACGATGATATCAAATTCGTCCATGTTGCCTGCTCCTCTAACGCCAAGGTTTAAGCGGACGATTAAATACTGGCAAGAGTGTAAATAGCGCTAGTCAGCCTTTGCCTCTTGCGTTTCAAGCCAGCGTGCACGGATCGTGTCCGATGTTTCCCGGCTGCCATCGTGGCTCCATCCCGGTTCGCGCACGAGGTACGACAATTTGTGACGCCATGGTGCCGACCAGAGGTCTTGGAATATCCCGACCCATTCGTGAAACACGCTCCACAGCAGGTTGAAGGTTCCGAGTTGCCGGACAATCCCGTAGCGGATTTTTTCGCTATCTACTTCTTCGGTAAAGGTCCCGAACATGCGATCCCAGATGATGAAAACACCCGCATAATTGCGGTCAAGATAGCGGGGATTAGTCGCGTGATGTACACGATGGTGGCTTGGGGTGTTCATCACATATTCGAACCAGCGCGGGAATTTGCCGATGGTCTCGGTATGGATCCAGAATTGATAGATAAGGTTAAACGCGCCCACGAAGAGCAGCATTGCCGGGTGAAATCCGATGAGCGCCAAAGGAATGCGGAAGATAAAGCCAAGGGCAATGAAGCCGGTCCATGTCTGACGCAGCGCAGTGGAAAGATTATAATGCTGGCTTGAGTGGTGGTTTACATGGCTGGCCCAAAACCAGCGGACGCGGTGTCCGGTGCGATGCGCCCAATAATAAGCCAGATCGTCCAAAACGAAGCATAAGGGCCACGCCCACCACACCCAACCAATGTCGAACAACCGGTTCTCGTACATCCACATCGCCAGACTGAACACCAACGCGCCCGTGAGCGCGCCTGCAACGGTGCTGCCGGTGCCGAGCGCGAGTGACGTCAAGGTGTCGCGCGGTTCATATTTCTCTGGCGCCCGGCTGCGTGCCCACAGCATTTCTGCGATGATAAGGATAATGAACGCCGGAATGGCGTAATCCACTGGGCGGAAAAGTTCAGGCATGTGATTGTTCCATGTTGTGCTGACCGTTGTTCAAGTGCCGAAGGCCAGATGCCCATGACGGTGCTTGTTCACCCAAATTGAGCGTAATGGTTCCAAATGTCTTCTCGCCTGTTCCGATGGTGAGAAAATTCTGGTCCAAACGGGATTCGCTGTGCCTGTCGAGCAAACGTCCTGCCCATTGCACACCGTGGCGACGGATGAGCATGTGCCGTCCCTGATCGTCGCGCAGCAATGCGGCGATACCCGCTTTGTCGATTGCGATGTCGACGGGATTGAACCCACATAGCGTCTCTTCGGCAATGTCACGGGCCTGCGCTTCGCTGTGGATGCGGACATCGCCGCCCAAGCGCCAAAACCGTGCGAGCCATGCGATAAACAAAATCGATGCAATCGACCCGGCAAGTTGCAGCAATTCTGCCATTAAGAAGCCCGTCCGCGCAACATGTCCATCATCGCCGCAACGGGCGATAGGTCATAGCCTGCGTCAGCGGCCTGTTCCGAAAGGACGGCGGGATGGTCGCCCTTCGCCGCGCGGGCCAATGCCCATAACAATGTCGATCGGGTCCCCGACCGGCAATAGGCCAATATCTTGCCGTCTGCATTTTCAATGGCATCGGCCATTGCCGTGACTTGCCATTCGGCAAAGCCGGCGTGCGTCACGGGAATGGCGACATAAGCGATACCGGCAGCTTGCGCCGCGGCGGCGATTTCAGCGCCTGATGTCTGGTCGGCGGATTCATCTTCTGGGCGGTTGTTGATGATCAAAGAAATGCCCGCGGCTTTCGCCTCTGTCACGTCGGAAAGGCTGATTTGCGGCGCGGCGAAAAACGTGTCTGTCAATTTACGGAACATCAGCAAATCCTGTTATTTGCCGCACAAAGCGGTCATCTGGCCTTCGCCTTATTTTAATCTGCAATCGATAACAAGAATGGACCGCGCATTGGCCAGAAACGCTCCGCTAAAATTGCGCAATGACCGATAGGAAATCTTCGCCATAGGCCTCCAGCTTGCGTGCGCCGACGCCGCTAATCCGGCCTAAGGCGTGGATGTTGGTTGGCTTGGTCAATGCCATTTCGCGCAAAGTTGCGTCGTGAAAAATAACATAAGGCGGCACGCCGACATCTTCGGCCAGCGCGCGGCGTTTCGCACGTAGTGCCTCAAACAACGGGTTGCCAATGGGATTGTCGGGACGACCAGCGCGGCGTTTGTTGTCCGGCTTTACGATCGCAATCTGGATATTTTGATCGCCGCGCATGATGGCGCGGGCATCACCCGCCAATTTCAAACCGCCATGTTCGTTGGCCACCATTGCCCCGCGTGCCTGCAAGGCGCGAGACAAGGGCTTAAGCATTGCTGCCTCTGCCTTGCTGACAATCCCGAACACCGAAAGCTGGTCATGCCCCAATTGGGTGATGCGGTCGTCCTTGCTGCCCGTCAGGACCTTTTCCAAATGGCCCATGCCGAACATTTGCCCGGTGCGATAGGCGGCGGACAAGAGCTTGCGCGACAGTTCGGTTGCGTCATGAACGTCGGGCGCATTCAGGCAATTGTCGCAATTGCCGCATGATTCAGGTGGGCTTTCCCCAAAGTGACGCAGCAGCACCGCGCGCCTGCACCCCGCCGTTTCGACCAGATATGACAAAGCGGCAACGCGCGCCAATTCCGCCTCACGCCGTTCGGGGGCAAGCTCGTTCAGGCGCATGCGCGCGCGGGTGAAGTTTTTTTTTTTTAATGATACGGCGACCACCGAG
>CALDKP010000423.1 GCA_937898535.1 uncultured Sphingomonadales bacterium
AGCAAGCGGTTGTTTGATTTTCTCTTGGATCAGGCGCCCCATTGGGCGCGCGCCATATAGCTTGTCATAGCCACGTTCCGTGAGCCATGCGCGCGCTTCGTCGTCCAGTTTGATGTGCACATTTTGGTCGGCGAGTTGCAGTTCAAGCTGCAGAATGAACTTGTCGACAACGCGCGCAACAACGTCGGTTGGCAGATAACCAAATGGCACGGTTGCATCCAGACGGTTGCGGAATTCCGGCGCAAACATCTTTTTGACGGCTTCGTCTCCAGCATCTTCCTTGCTGATATTATTGCCGAAACCAATGCCTTCTTTTGCCATGTCGCTGGCACCCGCATTGGTTGTCATAATCAAAATGACATTCCGGAAATCAACGGTTTTGCCATGATGGTCCGTCAGACGGCCATTATCCATAACCTGAAGCAAAATATTGAACAGGTCAGGATGGGCTTTTTCGATTTCATCGAGCAACAACACGCTGTGCGGGCTTTGGTCGACGGCATCGGTCAGCAGACCGCCTTGGTCAAAACCGACATAGCCCGGAGGCGCACCGATCAGGCGGCTGACGCTGTGCCGCTCCATATATTCGGACATGTCGAAACGCTTGAGCGGAATGCCAAGAATCGAGGCGAGCTGACGCGCGACTTCGGTCTTGCCGACGCCCGTGGGTCCGCTGAACAAATAGCTGCCGATGGGCTTTTCGGTGTCACGCAAGCCTGCACGGCTCAGCTTGATGGCGCTGGCAAGCACCTCAATGGCCTTGTCCTGTCCGAACACAACGCGCTTCAGATCGGCTTCAAGCGTGCCGAGGGCAGTCTTGTCATCGCTGGACACCTGCTTTGGCGGAATGCGGGCGATGGTGGCGATAACCGCCTCAATCTCGCGCGCAGTAATCAGCTTCCGACGCTTTGACGGTGCAACCAGCATTTGCATCGCGCCAACTTCGTCAATGACGTCGATGGCCTTATCCGGCTGCTTGCGGTCATTGATGTAGCGCGATGACAGTTCCACCGCTGCCTTAATGGCCTCTGGTGTGTACTTCACCTTATGATGCTCTTCGAATGCGGATCGCAGGCCGGCGAGGATTTTGATGGTATCCTCAATGCTTGGTTCGTTGACGTCAATCTTCTGGAACCGGCGGAGCAACGCGCGGTCTTTTTCGAAATGGTTGCGGAATTCCTTGTACGTCGTCGAACCGATGCAGCGAATGGTTCCGCCGGACAAAGCAGGCTTCAGCAGATTGGACGCGTCCATCGCGCCGCCGCTGGTTGCGCCCGCGCCGATGACCGTATGGATTTCGTCAATAAACAATATCGCATCCGGCAGCTTTTCGAGTTCGGACACCACAGCCTTTAACCGCTCTTCGAAATCACCACGATAGCGCGTGCCGGCCAAAAGCGCGCCCATATCGAGTGAATAAATCACCGCGGGCAACAATACTTCTGGAACCTGCTTTTCAACGATACGACGCGCCAGACCTTCGGCGATGGCCGTTTTGCCGACGCCAGGTTCGCCGACATATAATGGGTTGTTCTTCGACCTGCGGCACAAAATCTGCACGGTGCGATCAACCTCAGCTGTGCGGCCGATGAGTGGATCAATGCGGCCCTGCTTGGCTTTTTCGTTCAGATTGACGGTGAACTGATCAAGCGCACCCTCTTTCTTGTCCTTCTTTGCCTTTGTATCCTCGGGCTCTTCGCCCTTTTGCTCGGAACCACTGACTGGGCGCGGCTCGGCAAGCTTGCCGTCCTTGCCAATGCCATGGCTGATATATGAAACGGCGTCGAGGCGGCTCATATCCTGCTGCTGCAGGAAATAGACGGCGTAGCTTTCGCGTTCGGAGAACAGGGCCACCAAAACATTGGCGCCCGTCACGACATCTTTGCCCGAGCTTTGCACATGCAGTATCGCGCGCTGAACCACGCGTTGGAAGCCGCTGGTGGGGGAGGGGTCTACCTTGCCTTCGACCCGCAAGCTTTCGAGCTCGGTGTCGAGATAAGTGATGATGATGTCGGACAGCTCACCCAGGTCAACGCCGCAAGCCTGCATGACCTTTGCCGCATCAGCATCATCGATGAGTGCGAGCAGCAAATGTTCAAGCGTCGCATATTCATGCGCACGGTCGCCTGCGTGTTTCAATGCGTTGTGAAGCGTTGCTTCCAGCGACTCCGCAAATGATGGCATGTTATCGTCTCCCTTAAATGAGTCGCTGTCGCTTGAGCACTATATTGGCGCGGCCTTCTTTGCTTTCAAGCAACATGAGGCAGATAACGGTTTTCATCCCCAGTTTCTTAATTCTTTGGGCCCGTTTTGCACCATCTGACGCTTATTTTTTGAACAACGCGTCCGCAACACTGCGATGCTTGCTGGCAAAGGCTATCTTACCCTCACAGCGCACAATTTCCGCCTTTAATGCAGCGATGCGGGTTTCAAGTTCTGCGACAGACAAGGCATCAATATCTTGCTTCACAAGATTATTGAGCGGGTCGTCCCAGCGTAACGGTAGATTATCGTCGATTTCCATGGTTCATATTTTACCCATGAGCGGTTGCTGTCAATATGATGCTTCCCTAAAAGGCATCTCAATTGACATGGGGATGCAATAGACATGGAAAAACTGCCTGAATTGATGACGGCGATCGAGATTTCGACGCCGGGTGGCCCTGAAGTACTGATCGCGGCAGAGCGGCCAGTGCCAAGCCCTGGCGATGGTGAGCTGCTTTTGAAGGTTGCCTTTGCCGGCGTAAACAGACCCGATGTCATTCAACGCAAAGGTCTATATCCGCCGCCGCCAGGCGCGAGCGATCTGCCCGGACTTGAGGTATCGGGCGTTGTTGTTTCGGTAGGTGCGGGCGTGTCCCGCGAATTATTGGGCACGCGCCAATGTGCGTTGGTGTCGGGCGGCGGATATGCCGAATATTGCATCGCCCGCGCCGACGTTTGCTTGCCCGTTCCAGCGGGAATGGAAATGGCTGAGGCCGCGGCATTGCCTGAAACGCTGTTCACCGTGTGGCACAATGTGTTTGAACGCGGCTACGCGGCGCCCGGCGAAACGATCCTTATCCATGGCGGCACGAGCGGCATTGGAACCATGGCGATCAAATTGGGCAAATTGTTCGATCTCAATGTCATTGTGACCTGCGGGTCGGACGAAAAATGCGCCGCTGCAAAGGCAATCGGCGCGGATCATGCCATAAATTACAACAGCACAGATTTTGTCGCTGAAGTAAAAACGATTACCAACGGCGCGGGCGTGCATCTCGTTCTGGACATGGTTGCAGGTGGTTATGTTGCGCGCAATCTTCAGTGTCTTCGCGAAGATGGCCGCCATGTGACCATTGCCGTTCAAGGCGGGATGACCGCTGAGCTCAATATGGCCTATATCATGTCCCGCCGGTTGACGCTTACCGGATCCACGCTTCGTCCGCGTACAGCAGAGTTTAAGGCTTTGTTGGCGCAGGAAATATCAACAACGGTTTGGCCAATGGTGTGCGACGGCGCACTGCGGCCCGAAATGGACCGGATATTTCCTTTGGCCGATGCTGCCGGAGCCCACACCCATATGGAATCCGGCGCGCATGTTGGGAAGATTATGCTGGAAGTTTAGGTGCTGACCCTAAGCGGCTGGCGGCGGCAAGCCATCCAGCCATGCTTTTACATCGGCAGCGCTCTTCTCCGGAATTTCTTCCATGGGGATGTGGCCGACGCCCGGATAAATGTTCAGCTTGGCTTGCGGCAAGGCGTCCGCGAACCACCGCGCAGCACTTACGGGGATGAGGTTATCCTCTTCTCCCCACATGATCATTGTCGGGACCTTGATTATCGCCAGCTTCTCTGTGTTGCCAGCGTGCATGTTTTGCAGGTTTGCAAAGCGCTTCATCGTTGCTTCACGGTTGCCGGGATAGCGGTTGAGTTCCCAATAGCGGTCGACAAGTTTTGCGTCGATTTTTGATTGAACGCTCATCGATGTTTTGACGCTGGCTTCAAAAATGCTGCGTGGGGCGATGAAGCGCGCGGCCTCTTTGATAACCGGCATCCGCATCAAACGGAAACCGAGTGGTAAATTACTAGATTTGGCAGAAGGCTGGCCGCTGGCATCCACTAGCAACATCGCTTCGACCTTTTCGGGGTGCGTGAGTGTGTACATCCATGTGACGCCGCCACCCATTGAGTTGCCGCCGATGACTGCCTTTGTGACATTCAGCCGCGTCAGCAATCTGTCGACGACCCCGACATACGTCGCGCTGTCATAGGTACCGGATGGATTTTGCCCGGTCAGGCCATGGCCGGGAAGGTCCATCGAAATGATACGATATTCCTTGCCTAATATCTGGACCCACGGCTCCCACGTATGCAGCGATGCGTTTGATCCGTGGATGAGGACAAGAACACGGCCATCCCGATTGCCTTCATCGCGGTAATGAACGCGCAGGCCAGGTTCCAGTTCGGCAAAGCGCGATGCGCTGCTGCTATATTTGGTTTCCATCGCCGCGGCATCGGTATCTGGCGCATATCCCCAGATAAAGACTGCGGCGACCGCGAGCACGAGCACAACAACGAGCCATTTGATAAGACGTTTCATTTCTTCCCCCAATCCGTTGCTGGATTGCATGCCAGACGGGCCATGCGCAAGCCCCCACGCGCATTGTCGCTTGCCGATGTGGTAAAGTTCGCCTAATGCGCTGTTCAAGATTTTCAGGCCGCTCCGTAAGGGGCGGCCCTTATTATTGGAGCAAAAGACATGGCCACCCCTTTGATGCCACATGCGACTGCCGCTTGGTTGGTCGACAATACTGGTTTGAGCTTCTCGCAAATTGCCGAGTTCTGCGGCATCCATATTCTTGAAGTTCAGGCCATGGCCGATGACATGACTGGCTCGAAATACACCGGTCGTGACCCTGTTCATGCTGGTGAATTGTCGATGGACGAAATCGAAAAGGGTCAGGCAGATGAAGACTATGTCCTTCAAATGTCCAAGGGCCCAGATCAGGTGCGCCGCACAAAGGGGCCGCGCTACACACCAGTTTCGAAGCGTCAGGATAAGCCAGACGGCATCGCTTGGTTGTTGCGCAATCATCCGGAAATTTCCGATGGTGCCATCTGCAAGTTGATCGGAACGACGCGCAACACGATTGCCGCCATTCGCGATCGCAGCCATTGGAACATTGCTGAAATCCAGCCAAAGGATCCGGTAACACTTGGTCTGACTTCGCAACGCGAGCTCGATGCCATCGTCAATCGCGCCGCCAAAAAGGCAGGCATTGATAACACTGCGGCAAATGACGCGCGGCTTGGCACGGATCGTGACGCGCTGATCCAAGAATTGCGTGCAGAACGTACCGAAGCGGCGCGCCGCGCGGAAGCTGCTCTCAACGGTGAAGTAGAACCCGCTGAAAAGGCCGAACTGACCGCCGATACCTTGTTCAAAAAAGCGGGCGAGTAAGGACGACGTCGTCATTGCCTTAATCGCTTGATTAAGGCACGGTTGGGCTATGGCTACCAAAGCAACCCCTGATTACGACGCGTCGCTTGCCGACCATGGATTTGAAGCAAAAGAATTTAAGGGGCTCACATACCCCTTGGGGGACCATGCCCCGGCTTATGGTGAAATCTACCCTATCGCACCGGACATTGGCTGGACGCGTATGCCCGTGCCCGGCAATCTGGCCCACATCAACCTTTGGTTATTGGACGAGGGCGGATCTGACTATGCGCTCGTCGATACCGGCCTTTTCATGCCGCCGACCATTGAACAGTGGAAAGCGATGTTCGCGGGCAATTTGGCAGACCGCGCACTCAAACGGATTTTCGTAACCCATTTCCACCCCGACCATGTTGGCTGCGCGGGATGGCTTTCCAACAAGTTCAAAGTCCCTGTCTGGATGAACCGGACCGAATGGTTGATGGCGCGGATGCTCGTTGCAGATCAGGCTGACCAACCGCCCGAAGATGTACTGAACAACCGGCGTTTTGCGGGTTTTGACGAAGAACGCATCGATGCCGTGCGCAAGCGCGGTTGGGGCGGATTTGCGCGTGCTGTGTCACGGCTACCCACGGGACATGTCCGCATGGATGACGGGCAAGTCATCCGCGTTGGGCAGCGGGATTGGACCGTGATGACAGGCGGCGGACACACACCTGAACATGCCTGCCTTGTCGATTTTGACAATGGCATGATCATCGCGGGCGACCAGATTTTGCCGCGTATCACTTCAAATGTTTCCGTGATGGATAGCGAGCCCAATGCTGACCCGTTGGGTGAGTGGCTGGATTCCATTGCAAAGTTTCGTGACGCGCTGCCTGCGGATATGCTGGTCCTGCCCGCGCATGGGGAGCCGTTTACCGGCGTGCATGTCCGGTTGGATAAGCTGGCGTCTGGCCACCATGAACGGCTCGACAAGTTGGAAGCTGCCCTACGGCAAACAGAAATGCGCGCGGTCGATACATTTGCATTGCTGTTCGACCGGGAAATTGATGAAACGGTTTACGGTTTGGCCACCGGCGAGGCGCAGGCGCATTTGCGCTACCTGCACTTTGCCGGTCGGATAAAATGTGAAATCCGCGATGGTGTTGGTTGGTATCACGCGGCATAAAGCACGCATGACACAAAATATCTGGAACAGTCGTTACCTGCATCCTGTCAAATGGGACCAACATTTTGCGCCGTTGGCCTTGCACGATATGTTTTTCCAGTCCGCCGAACGGATGGGCCGTGCGGCAATCGCCGATTTCATGGGCCGTAAATATAGCTACGCCAATATGGCGGACACCGTCCGGCGGGTTGCCCGTGGTCTTCAGGATAAAGGTATTGGCAAGGGGGACCATGTCGGTCTCTTTCTGCCGAACGTCCCGCATTATATCGCGGCTTATTATGGCGCGCTTGCCGCTGGGGCGACCGTGGTTAACTTCTCGCCTTTATATACCGTTGACGAACTGGCCCATCAGGTGGCGGACAGTGGCACGTCTATCTTGTTTACCGTTTCAGCTGCAGCATTGCTGCCGACAGCTATCAAGGTTCTGGACAACAGCAGCCTGAAGGAACTGATTGTCGGCAGCGTCGCCGAAGCATTGCCCAAGGCGAAAAGCTGGGCCTATCGGTTGCTGAAACGCAGCGACATTGCTGCAATACCCGACGACAGCAGAATTACGCATTATGCGGCGCTGATCGCAAATGATGGCGATTATGCGGTCCAGCATTGCACGCCGGAACAAGACATTGCGCAGCTCCAATATACTGGCGGCACGACAGGTACGCCAAAGGGGGCGATGCTCAGCCACCAGAACATAACGGCGAATGCGCGGCAGATTAACATGCTTGATCCGCACAGCGCGGTGAACCAGCCCAATGGCGCTGCAGATGACCGTATTTTGTGTGTTTTGCCGTTTTTTCACGTGTTTGCCAATGCAACCGTGCTTAATCGTACCGTCGCCAATGGTGGTGAGATTGTCATGCTGCCACGTTTCGAGGCGCGTGCTGCGTTGGCGGCCATTAACCGCACCAAGGTGACATCATTGCCCGGCGTACCGACAATGTATCAA
>CALDKP010000424.1 GCA_937898535.1 uncultured Sphingomonadales bacterium
AAGGCTCACCCCGCCATAACAAATGAGTGCCAGCCGAAGTTCTTTTTCACGCATGCCGATGGTGTGACACCGCCAAAGGTCGTGCGCAAGCACCGATGCGTGCTTTTTACGACTTGAGTTCTTGATATGTTCTGGTAGTTTCCGCTTATGGCAAAGGCAAAGCGCAAATATGTATGTCAGGCATGCGGTTCAGAAGCGAACCGTTGGCAGGGACAATGTGACGACTGTGGCGAATGGAATACGTTGGCGGAAGAAGCGAGCGCGACGGTTTTTGAGCTGAAGCATCATTTGCAATCGGGCGGACGTTCGGTGGAACTGTCGGGGCTAAATACCGATATCAAGCTTCCGGATCGCGCCTCGACCGGCATCGCTGAGTTCGACCGTGCGCTGGGTGGCGGCCTTGTGCCGGGTTCAGCGACTTTGCTGGGCGGTGATCCGGGCATTGGTAAGTCTACTTTGCTGTTGCAGGCGGCAGCCAATTTGGCGCGGCGCGGGCTGAGCGTTGCGTATATCTCCGGCGAAGAAGCGGTCGACCAAGTGCGTTTGCGCGCGCGGCGGCTTGGGCTCGGCGATGCGCCCGTGCAATTGGCGGCCGCAACCTCAGTCCGCGACATATTGACCACCATGGGAAAGGGCGCGCCTCCAGCCTTGCTGGTGATTGACTCGATTCAGACAATGCACAGCGATTTGATTGAAGGCGCCCCGGGCACCGTCAGCCAGGTGCGGGCATCGGCGCAAGAGCTGATCCGTTTTGCCAAAGAGCGTGGCTCTGCATTGATGCTGGTAGGGCATGTCACCAAAGACGGAACGATTGCCGGACCGCGTGTGCTTGAACATATGGTCGATACGGTGCTGGCGTTTGAAGGTGAGCGAAGCCATCAATATCGCATATTGCGCGCATCGAAGAACCGCTTTGGCGGCACCGATGAAATTGGCGTTTTCGCGATGGCGGAAGAGGGCCTGACCGAGGTTGGTAACCCAAGCGCATTGTTCCTGACGGACCGCGCCGAACAAGTGACTGGCGCAACGGTGTTTCCGGCGTTGGAAGGGACGCGTCCAGTGCTCGTTGAAATTCAGGCGCTCACTGTGCGTCTATCCAGCGGTGCGACGCCCCGTCGCGCGGTGGTCGGATGGGACAGCGGACGGCTCGCCATGATATTGGCGGTGTTGGAGGCGCGCTGTGGCCTTAGCTTTTCGACGGCTGAAGTATATCTGAACATCGCTGGTGGATATCGCATTTCGGACCCGGCGGCGGACCTTGCGGTCGCGGCGGCGCTGGTATCGGCCCTTGCTGAGCGGCCTTTACCGTCTGATGCTGTTCTGTTCGGAGAAGTCGCCTTGTCTGGCGAAATTCGTCCCGTCGCACATGGCGCATTGCGCTTGAAGGAATCGGCCAAGCTTGGCTTCAGCCGTGCACTTGTTCCGCCATCGGTGAAGGGACAGTCGGGAATTTCAACGCAAGAGTTCCGCACGCTGGCCAATCTCGTTGACCATATGCTGGGACGTCACTAAATCTGGTTTTAGGCCATGTCATATGCGACAGAAATCAGTCGGCTTTGCGGCTTGAATGGCGACATGAGCGCACTGCGGACGAGGTGCGACGGATTATAGATTGGGCAGCAGCGTTAAATGACCGCACTTGATATCATTGTGTTTTTCCTAATTGGTTGCGGAGCCGTTTTGGGCTTCTTGCGCGGTTTTGTGCAAGAGGCGCTGTCGATGATTGCATGGATATTGGTTATCGCTGCCGTCCGCGTGCTGCATGCCCCTGCCACGTCTGCACTGGCGGAAACCATTGGTTCGGAAACAAGCGCGGCTATTGTGGCGTTTCTTGCGATTGTTATCGTCATCTACGCGTTGGGCAGATGGATCGCGAAATCGCTTGGCGCGCGATCACGCAAATCGCTTTTGGGGCCATTTGACCGGGTTTTGGGCTTTGGCTTTGGGATGCTGAAGGGGCTGATGATGGCGACCCTGATATTCCTGTTGCTCGTCATGGGTTATGGCATGTTTCTGGGTGCGGATGAGGAGCGCCCTGAATGGATGACAGTATCACGCACCTATCCACTGCTGAACGCTAGCGGGACAGCCATGTCCGATTTCGTTCGGGAGAACCGCGGGGCCGAGGACGAAACCGCGGGAACAAACGAGTGAGCGATTCCGCTCTCTACAATCGCGACATACTCCGCCTCGCGACAGCATTGGTCACGAATGACCATCTTGAAAATCCCGACGGGTCTGCCGAAGTCCGTTCCCCTGTGTGCGGAAGCCGGATGCAGGCAGATGTCATGACCGACGCACGCGGACATATCGTCGGGCTGGCCTTGCGCGCAAATGCCTGCGCCTTGGGTCAGGCCTCCGCCGCCATTTTACGGCAGAACGCGGACGGGTTGAGCCTATCGCTGCTTAACGAACTGCGCGATGGCATTGCCCAAGCATTAAAGCGCGAGGGTGAAATGCCCGCCATTTGGCCTGAACTGGATCTGCTTTCGGCGGCGAGCGATTATCCGTCACGGCATGCGGCTATCTTGCTGCCCTATGATGCGGTTCTGGCTGCGGCGCAGAATATCAAAGAAAAAAGCTGATGGAGCACGCGCCGCATAATCTTGTTGCGGACGTGATGCTCGGCGGGGTTGTGTTGCTCGGCGCAGCGCTGGTTGCCGTGCTTATTTTCCGCCGTCTCGGCCTTGGTGCCGTGCTGGGGTATCTGGTTGCCGGTATCGCCATCGGCCCGGACGGTCTTGGCCTGATTGGCGCGCCTGAGACCATTTTGGCCTATTCGGAAATCGGGATCATATTGCTGCTGTTCCTTGTCGGATTGGAACTATCGCCCAGCCGGTTGTGGCTGTTGCGCAGGGATATTTTGTTATTTGGTCCGCTGCAGGTGACGCTTTGCGGCCTTGGCATGTTCGCGATCATTCGCTTCGCCATGCCGACCTTCAGTTGGGAAGCGGCGTTGGTGCTTGGCCTGCCACTTGCGTTATCATCCACCGCGCAGGTGCTGCCCCTGCTACAATCGCGTGGCCGTATGAAAACCGATTATGGCGAAAAAAGCTTCTCCATCCTGCTGTTTCAGGACATTTCGATTGTCCCATTGCTGACGATTGTGGCCGCATTGTCGCGTGCGCCGGCAGATGAAGGCGCCATTACGGGCTGGCGGCTGGTTCTATATGCAATCCTCGCCATATTGGGGTTGGTGCTCGCCGGGCGCTATTTGCTGTCGCCATTGTTGCGGCTTGTCGGCAAGATTTCAGAACGGGAACTGTTCATTGTCACTGGGCTGTTCACGGTTTGCGTCAGCGCCGCGGTCATGCAGTCGATTGGCGTGTCGCCTGCATTGGGGGCGTTCGTTGCAGGCGTCATGCTGGCAGAATCACCGTACCGGCATGAGCTTGAGGCGGATATTGATCCGTTTCGGTCGATCCTGCTGGGTCTGTTTTTCCTTGCGGTCGGCATGTTGCTGGATGTCGACGTCATTATCGCGCAGCCGCTATTTGTTACGGGGCTTGCGCTGGCGTTGGTCGCCGTCAAAATTGCCATCATCTTTGCGCTTGGCCGGTTCTTTGGATTGAAGAGCAAACCGTCCATCATCATGGCCATGCTGTTGAGTCAGGGCGGCGAATTTGCGTTTGTGTTGTTCACCGCGGCGCAACAGGCGTTGTTGATTGAGCCGGAGGCTGCGAGCCTATTTGGCGCGGTTGTCACGCTGTCTATGGCGTCGACCCCTTTCCTTATGATTATTGCGGGCAAGCTGGCGGCACAGAAGCCGAAAGGCGCGGCCCAGCTTGATGACCCCGCGTTGGCGTCACAAGCCAATGTGATCATTGTTGGCCATGGCCGGTTCGGGCAACAAGTGTCGCAGATCATGCAGGCCGCAGGGCGTTCGGTTACGCTTATCGATATCAACCCGCGGACAATCGACATAAGCGGCGAATTTGGTGTCAAAGTCTTTTACGGCGATGGAACACGCATTGATTTGTTGCAACGGGCGGGTGGCGAGGACGCGCAGGCGATATTCTTCTGCATCGACGACCGGCACATGACCGCAGAGTCATTGATGCCGGTGCGTGAGACATTCCCGCGCACCAAGCTGTTTGTGCGCGCATATGACCGGCAACAGGCGCTGGCGTTGATGGAAGATAATGGCATCAGTATCATCCGCGAGCTATTTGAATCGTCGATCCGCATGTCGGTCGATGCGCTCAAGTTCTTCGGAACTGACCGCGAAGCCATTCATGAAATCATCGCCGAATTCCGCCGACGCGACCGAAGCCGGCTAAAGGCGCAGTTTTCCAGCGGCGATATGCATGCCGGTAAACGTCACAGTTTTGGTGGTGATGATTCGGATGATTTCCTGATCGCTCAGGATTGAGCGTCGTCGTCGAGGAAGGCGGCAACGTCATCCAGTACAACGTCCTTAGACAGGAAGGTTTGGCCTATGCCTCGCGCGAGCAGGAAGGGCAACGTGCCGCCGCTCATCTTTTTGTCATGCCGCATATAATCCACCAGCAACGCGCCGTTCGCGGTAACGCCAGCATCCGAAAGCGTGGTGGGTAAGCCCGCCGCCTTCAGCAACCGCGACACGCGCTGGGCATCTTCTGCGGCGCATAGGCCAAGCCGAACCGAATAGCGAAACGCCAGCGCCATGCCCGCGGCGACGGCTTCGCCATGGAACAGTCTGTCCGAAAAGCCTGTGTCGGCTTCCAGCGCATGGCCAAAGGTGTGGCCCAGGTTCAACAGGGCGCGCGTGCCCGTGCGTTCGGTCTCGTCAGCGGCGACGATGCGCGCTTTGGATTGCACCGATGTTATGATGGCCCGCGCGCGAATGGCGGGGTCACCGGCAAAAAAGCTGTCCAGATTGTCTTCGCAATATACGAAGAAATCGGGGTCATCAATCAGGCCATATTTGACGACTTCGGCAAAACCCGCCGCCAATTGGCGTGGCGGAAGAGTCGATAACAATTCAGGGTCAATCAGCACCAATGCGGGCTGATGAAATGCACCGACGAGGTTTTTGCCGGCTGCGCTGTTGATCGCGGTCTTGCCGCCGACGCTGCTGTCCACTTGTGCCAACAAGGTTGTCGGAATTTGCACGAACGAACATCCGCGCTTCACAATATGCGTTGCAAAACCCGTGATGTCGCCCACCACGCCGCCGCCTAATGCGATGACATGGTCGCTGCGTTCCACATGCTGCGATAGCATCCAGTCGGTCAGCTTTTCCAGTTCAGCCCAGCTTTTGCCAGCCTCACCCGCAGGCAAAATATACACAGCGGTTTCCACGCCAGCGGCGGAGAGTGTTGCGGCAAGCGCGGGCCAGACGGCGCGGGCAACATTTTCGTCTGTGACCACCAACAACCGGTTGTCGCGCGCATAGGGAAGCAGATATTCCGGCGCCTGTGCCATTACGCCGGCACGGACATGAATGTCATAAGGTGCGTTGGTCAAGTCGACGGAAATGACGGTCATTGGGCAAGGGCCTTCAGGATATTTTCAACGGTCCGCATATGCGGCGATGTATCGCTGCGAATATGGATATTGGCCGTCGCATATAGCGGGTTTCGAATCTTGCCAAGTTCCGTCAGGACTTCAACTGGGTCCTTACCCTTTAGCAAAGGCCGGTTGCTGCGCCGACCAACGCGGTCGGCCAGTACTTTTATGTCCGCGTCCAGCCAAATTGATATCGCGCGCTCCAATATCAGTGCGCGGGTGTCCGCATTGACGAACGCGCCGCCGCCTGTGGCGATAATCTTTGGTGCACCCTCGACAAGCCGCGCAATAACCCGTCGCTCTCCATCGCGAAAATAGCCTTCGCCGAACTTTTCGAATATTTCGGAAATGGAAAGTCCCGCGGCACGTTCAATTTCATCGTCAGCATCAGCAAAAGGCACATTCAACCGTGCAGCCAAGCGCTTTCCAATGCTGCTTTTACCCACGCCCATCATCCCGACAAGAACGACCGGCCGGTCTATGACCGGGTCAGTTACTGTTCGGTCGTTGCCGATTTTTTGTTCATCGTTTCCGGGCATTGCGACACTGCCTATATATCGGCTATCCCTAACCCGAAAGTAATTTGCCACTCATCCGGAAAATTATGGAAAAGCAGTGTATTACATAACGGTCCAAGCGTGGCGGACATAAAAACCGGTTTTTGCGCTTTCTAATTGTTGCGGCAGTGGCATTTGGCTTGCTACTCTTGCTTGCATGGTTAGGCGGTGAACAACTTATGCAGATAAGAGAAATTGCAGTGCAGCCCCAAAAAATTGAGACAGGTTCGCGTCATTGACTGATAAAATAACAAAAGGTAGCCTATTGGCGGCAGCCGCTGTCGTCCTCGCATTTGCTTTGCCCGCATTGGGGCAGCAGGGTCCGGAGTCACTTCTTCCTGAAGGCTTTGGCGACCCCGCGCCATCAGCACCCAATAACCCCGCGCGTCCTTCGTCTTCGTCAACACCCTCAACCACCAAGACTGGAACATCATCGGCAAATCCGGCATCGGGTGAAGTCAACGCGGACGCTGCGGCTGACGAAACCGACGCGGAAGAGGATGAAGAAGACGCGCAGGAAATGGTCGTTCGGTATGACGTTCCACCTGCTGCGCGCCGTTCGCTTAATGTGATTGGCATCATCTCCGAAACATCGGGTGGATTTCCGGCCGCGTCCTTTGGCGCGACGAATGGCGCTTTCCTGAAACAAGTTGTTGAACGCACAACAGGGCCAATTGCGTCGCGTTGGGGCACGATCATGGCACGGCGGTTGCTCGCCAGCCGGACCAATACGCCACAGGGCGTAAACGGCGCTGACTGGACTGCAGAACGGGCGTGGCTGTTGTTGCGTATGGGGGACTCGGTTGTCGCACGTGGGCTTGTTCAGCAAGTCGATGCTGGCAACTATACCAAACGGCTTCATGAGGTCGCGATGCAGACCTATCTCGCCAATGGCGATTTGGCGGGCATATGTCCTTTGACCGAAGGCGGCGTTCGCCTTGTGAACAGCGGGCGCTGGAAAATGTCGCGGGCTATTTGTGCTTCGCTGGCTGGCGAACAGGGGGCCGCAACCGGATTTGTCAATCAGGGACGCTATCAGGGCTGGGTTCGGGGCGTCGATTATCTCTTAACCGAAAAGGCGGTGGGTGCGGGCATCAATGGCCGCCGGTCGGTTAAAATCGAATGGGATGGCGTTGAGGGCATGAACCCATGGCGCTTTGGTTTGTCCGCGGCCGTTGGGCTTGAGCCACCGGAACAGTTGTTTAGCAAAAGTGGTCGCCAGATTGATGGATGGCGTGCGCAGTTGCCCATGTTTGCACCCGCCATACGCGCCAAATACGCACCCGGTGCCGCGGCACTTGGCGTGCTTTCCAACCGCGATATGGTCGATCTCTATGCGCAGGTTCTTGACGATCCCGATGCGCCTGATGCGATCAAAACGCAGGCTGAAAATCTGGGCAACGCCTATACCGCATCGGACGATTCCGGAAAAGTTGCAGCGATGGCGTCGATTTGGGGCGCAGAACGGACGGGCGCGGACTATCTGGCGGCGCTTGTCATGACTGCGCGCGCTGCAGCGCTTATAGACCCAAGTTCAGACTATGCCGGGCAGGCCGATGGGTTGATTGCATCAATGCTGACGGCGGGGCTTGATCGTTCGGCTGCGCGATGGAGCAATATCGTTTCGGGTGGATCGCTTGGTTGGGCGCTCGTCACCTTGGGCGCACCCGGCCGCGTTACTCTGGCGGATTATGGCGATCTCGATGAATTTTACGGCAATGACGACAGCGTTGACGGCCATAAGTCCGCGCTTTTGCTTGCCGGACTTGCCGGGCTGGGCCGCGTTGAATCCGGTGCACGCACTGATTTTGCTGGCGATCTAAAGGTAAATATTGCGCGGCAAACGGCTTGGTCAAAAGCGATTACGGCCGCAGCAAATCGCGGTGAGCAAGGCACGGTCGCGCTGATGGCGGTTGCCGGAATGCAGGCCCCGTCATGGGCTTCGGTGCCTGCGCATCATGTATATTATATCGTGCGTTCGCTGCGTCAGGTGGGTCTTGAGGAGGAAGCGCGGATGATTGCGGCCGAAGCGGTCACCCTTGCGTGATATTCAAGGCAGCGGACTCTGATCGACGGATATGAGCGCGACAGACCGCGATCTGATAGCGCGCTTCATTGAAATGATGGCGGCGGAACAGGGGGTCGCTGCAAATACCAGCGCGGCTTATGCCAGCGACTTGCTTGCGGCATCCAGCCTGACCGGTGGAAAGCTCGCACATGCCGATGCCAATATGTTGGTGACGCTTTCAAGCCATTGGCGCGACCTTGCCAACAGTTCCGTCGCGCGAAAATCATCAGTACTCCGGCGCTTTTTCGGTTTTTTGCATGAGGAGGGTTTTCGCGACGATAATCCGTCCGCTGCTTTGCCTAAGCCTGCGCAAGTGCGCGCGCTGCCGAAAATCCTCGATACGGCAGAGGTCGATCTTTTGTTCGCCGCAATCGAGGCGAAGCTCACGCAGCCCGATCCTGCGTCCACGGACTATCGGCTCTCCGCCTTGATTGAGCTGCTCTACGGTTCCGGTCTGCGAGCGACCGAGCTGGTTGCGCTGCCGCGCAGTGCAATCGTGTCAGACAAGCCGTTCATCATCGTAAAGGGCAAGGGCGCGAAGGAACGGATGGTGCCCATTTCCAATCGTGCGCGGCAGGCTGTTGGGACATGGCTTGCGTTCGTTCCGGAAAAATCGCGCTTTTTGTTTCCGTCGCGCGCCGGGCATATCAGCCGCATTCGCCTGTTTCAGATTATCAAGGCGTTGGCCGCTCAATCCGGTTTAGATCCAGCTAAGGTCAGCCCCCATGTCCTGCGGCACGCCTTTGCAACGCATCTTTTGGCGGGCGGCGCGAACCTCAGGGCGCTTCAGGCGATGTTGGGCCATGTCGACATCGCCACCACGCAAATTTACACCCATGTGGACAGCAGCCGTCTGGTGGAGTTGGTCAACCGCAGGCACCCGCTGGCAATGCGCACGTTGACCCGTGGCGCGACAGGCTCTAACCGGCAATCATGATGGTATATCTTGAATTCGAAAAACCTGTCGCCGCTTTGGAAGCACGTATTATTGAACTGCAGGATGCAGCGCGCGAAAGCGACATCGATGTCAGCGCCGAAATTGGCAAGCTGCGCGACAAAGCGGACAAGCAGCTTAAGGACACGTACGCCCACCTGACCGCGTGGCAGAAGACGCAGGTCGCACGCCATCCTGAACGGCCGCATTTCAAGCATTTCATCGCGTCTATGTTTGAAGATTTCATGCCCTTGGCCGGCGACCGCGCATTTGGGGACGATCAGGCCATTATCGGGGGGCTCGCCCGACTCAACGGGCGGCGCGTCATGGTCATTGGCCATGAAAAGGGTGACGACACGCAAAGCCGTCTTCGCCATAATTTCGGTATGGGAAAGCCAGAAGGTTATCGCAAAGCCATCCGGCTGATGGAACTGGCCGACCGGTTTGGTATCCCGGTGGTTAGCCTGGTCGATACATCGGGTGCGTTTCCGGGTATTCAGGCCGAAGAACGCGGTCAGGCAGAAGCCATCGCCCGCTCCACCGAAAAATGCCTCGCGCTTGGTGTGCCGATGATCGCCTGCATCGTGGGTGAGGGCGGTTCGGGCGGTGCTGTCGCACTTGCGGCTGCGGACCGTGTCTTGATGTTTGAATATGCCGTGTATTCCGTCATTTCGCCCGAAGGATGCGCGTCAATTCTCTGGCGGACAGGCGACAAGGCAGCGGATGCTGCGCAGGCTATGAAGATGACTGCGGATGATTTGAAGGCGCTTCGGATTATTGACCGAATCGTCAAAGAACCCATGGGCGGCGCGCATCGCGACCATGCGCTTGCGGCTGCATCGCTTGGGAAGGCGATTGATGAGGAGATTGGGGCGCTCTCTGCCTTTTCGTCAAAAGAGCTTTTGCAGCAACGCCGTGCAAAATTCTTAGCGATGGGTGCATAAGCTTATTCAGTTGTTGCACGGTTTGCAGCGGCACAAGAATTTACGTCGGTGCACAACATAATGTGATAAATTAGGTTTTCCTGACTTTGGGAGGACAGCGATGAGCAATTCGAAAATTATCATGGCTACCGGCGCGGCAATCCTTGGATTGACGGCAATGGTTGGCAGTCTTCCGGCAGATGCAAAAACGAAGCAGCCCGCCGCCCCGCGTGCATTCACCGCCCAGGAAAAGGCAGAGGGCGCTAAATATCATACCGAAATTCTGAGAGAATTTGGCGGTCCGATGCAGATCCCGCAGACGGCCTATGTTGTGCGCGTTGGCAAAA
>CALDKP010000425.1 GCA_937898535.1 uncultured Sphingomonadales bacterium
CATGAAAATGGAGAATATACTAAAAGCTACCGCTGCTGCTACCGTAAAGGCAATAAGAGTGAACGAGCGTACTGCAGTAGAAAAGGGCGCAATATTGATAGAACTGGAGTAAGGCCGGGAAAATGACAACAATGAAACGTACAATACTATATTTATCCCTCGTCTGCCTGGCTTTATATTCGTGCAATGGAGACAAAAAAAAGGACTTGCTTCTGGGCACATGGCATTCGCTGAAAATAGAAGACCCTGATATTGACGATTTTTTCGTCAAAAGCCAGAAGTATATAGATACCGTAGGTAAGGGCAACGATGCCGCTACCAATCTGAAGGTAATTGGCCGTGCCGGTATCGGCGTCGACAATGTGGATATCCCGAACGCCTCGGCAAAGGGCGTTGTCGTCATGAACACGCCGTTCGGCAATTCGATCACCACCGCGGAACATGCGATTGCATTGATGTTCGCACTGGCCCGTCAATTGCCAGAAGCAAACGCGCAGACGCAAGCGGGCCTCTGGCCGAAAAACGGCTTCATGGGCATTGAAGTCACCGGCAAGACGCTGGGACTGATCGGCGCAGGGAACATCGGTTCCATCGTCGCAAGCCGCGCGCTTGGCCTTCGTATGAAAGTTGTTGCCTTTGACCCGTTCCTGACGGCGGAACGCGCCATTGAAATGGGTGTGGAAAAGGCTGACTTGGACACGCTGCTGGCCAAGGCTGATTTCATCACCTTGCACACGCCGCTGACCGATCAGACGCGCAATATCCTGTCCAAAGAAAATCTGGCGAAAACCAAAAAGGGTGTGCGCATCATCAACTGCGCGCGCGGTGGCTTGGTCGATGAAGCCGCATTGAAGGAAGCGTTGGACAGCGGCCAAGTTGGCGGCGCTGCGTTGGACGTGTTCGCAACGGAACCTGCGAAGGAATCGCCGCTATTTGGTACGCCAAACTTCATCTGCACCCCGCATTTGGGTGCATCGACCAACGAAGCGCAGGTCAATGTTGCGCTGCAGGTTGCGGAACAGATGGCGGATTATCTCGTCAATGGCGGTGTGACCAATGCGCTTAATATGCCCAGCCTGTCTGCCGAAGAGGCGCCCAAGTTAAAGCCATATATGACCTTGGCGCAAAAGCTTGGTTCGCTGGTTGGCCAGCTTGCGCACGACAATCTCGATAATATCGCGATTGAGGTTGAGGGCGCTGCGGCCGAATTGAATATCAAACCAATTACCGCAGCCGTTCTATCCGGTTTTATGCGGCGTTTTTCGGACGCGGTGAACATGGTCAACGCACCGTTTTTGGCAAAAGAGCGCGGGTTTGATATCCGTGAAGTCCGCCATGACAAGGCTGGCGCATATCACACATTGGTGCGCGTCACGGTTAACACGGCGCAAGGGCCACGTTCGGTTGCAGGCACATTGTTTGCCAACAGCGAAGCGCGGCTTGTCGAGATTTTCGGCATCAGTCTGGAGGCAGAGCTCGAAGGCAACATGCTGTATATCGTCAACGAAGATGCGCCGGGTTTCATTGGCCGTGTCGGGACGACATTGGGCGAAGCTGGCTTGAACATCGGGACCTTCCATTTGGGTCGTCGCAGTGCAGGCGGAGAGGCGGTGCTGTTGCTGTCGATGGATGCCTCGATCCCCCAAACAGTTCTTCAGCAACTGGGCTCGCTGCCTGGCGTGAAGACCGTAAAGGCGCTTAAGTTCTAAGCGGGGCTTCCCCGCAA
>CALDKP010000426.1 GCA_937898535.1 uncultured Sphingomonadales bacterium
CTTTATCTCGCCAAAAAATACGGGATTACCAACGTCGCGGTCCTTGAAAAAGGCTGGATCGGCGGCGGCAATACCGGGCGTAACACCACGATCATCCGGTCAAACTATCTCTATGACGAAAGCGCGCATCTTTATGATCATGCGGTGAAGCTGTGGGATGGCTTGAGCCAGGAACTTAACTACAATGTCATGTATTCGAAGCGCGGCGTCATGATGCTCGCGCACAATGTGCATGATGTGCAGAGCCTGCAACGGCATATCAATGCCAACCGGCTGAACGGTGTCGACAATGAATGGCTGACACCGCAGCAGGCCAAAGATTATTGCCCACCGTTGAATATTTCGCCCGATGCACGGCATCCGGTGCTGGGGGCCGCTTTGCAACGGCGCGGCGGCACGGCACGGCACGATTCGGTTGCGTGGGGCTATGCGCGGGCCGCGGCGGCGCTGGGCGTTGATATTATTCAGAACTGCGCCGTAACGGCTATCCGGCGCGGTGCCGATGGTACGGTTGAGGGCGTTGAAACCACCCGTGGGCCTATCGCTACAAAGCGTATTGGCGTGTCGGCGGCGGGCAACACGTCTGTCGTTATGCAGATGGCCGGTTTGGACTTTCCGTTGGAAAGCTACCCCTTGCAGGCGCTGGTGTCAGAGCCCGTCAAACCGACTTTCCCTTGCGTCGTGATGTCGAACACGGTTCATGCCTATATGAGCCAGTCGGACAAAGGCGAATTGGTCATTGGCGCAGGCACCGACCAATATGTGAGCTACTCGCAACGCGGCGCGCTCCATATTATTGAACATACGCTCGCCGCAATCTGTGAGATTTTTCCGATTTACAGGCGGATGCGGATGTTGCGCACGTGGGGCGGGATTGTCGACGTGACGCCCGACCGTTCGCCAATATTGGGCAAGACCCCGGTCAAGGGGCTATATGTTAATTGCGGCTGGGGCACTGGCGGCTTTAAGGCCACGCCCGGGGCTGGGGATTTGCTGGCCTACACCATGGCGAAGGACGAGCCGCATCGTATCAACGCGCCCTTCAACCTCGACCGCTTCCGCAATGGCCGGTTGATTGACGAGGCAGCAGCAGCGGCGGTGGCACACTAATGATCTTAATTCACTGCCCTTATTGTGACGAGAAACGTCCTGAAATCGAATTTGCCAATGCTGGGCAGGCGCATGTTGCCCGCCCATTGGACCCGTCAAGCCAGAGCGACGAAGAATGGGAAGCCTATCTTTTCATTCGCGCCAATCCACGCGGGCGGCACCACGAACGCTGGCGGCATGTGCATGGGTGCGGTCGCTTTTTTAACGCGGTACGCGACACAGTGACCGACAAATTTGAAACGACTTACAAGGCTGGGGAGCCGCGGCGATGAGCGGATATCGTCTCGAAAATGGCGGACGCATTGATCGCAGCCGACCTGTGGAATTCAGCTTTGATGGACATTCCTATCAAGGTTTCGCAGGCGACACTTTGGCTTCGGCCTTGCTCGCCAATGGCATCAGCCTGTTCGGCCGATCGTTTAAATATCACCGCCCGCGCGGCATTATGGCAGCGGGCAGTGAGGAGCCGAACGCGCTGATCTCGGTGGATCGGGGGGCAGGTCGGTTCACGCCCAATCTGCGCGCGACCGGTGTCGAGATTCATGCAGGGCTCAACGCCTTCAGTCAAAATCGCTGGCCATCGCTAAAGCGCGATTTTGGTGCAATAAATGACCGGTTGGGCATGTTTTTCCCGGCGGGTTTTTACAATAAAACCTTCATGTGGCCGCGCTCTTTTTGGGAAAAGCTGTATGAACCAGCGATCCGCAAGATGGCTGGACTTGGTGATGCGCCGACCCAAGAAGACCCCGACATCTATGCATCGACCTATGCCCATTGCGACCTGTTGATCGTTGGCGCGGGCCCCGCCGGTATTGATGCTGCATTGGAAGCGATGGGTTCGAACAAGCGGATCATCCTGATCGATGAACAGGATGAACTTGGCGGCGGTGCTCTGGCTGATCCGGCTCTATGGCCGTGGTTGGAGCGCAGCCGCAAAGCGCTCATCGATGCGCCCAATGTCACGATACTCACCCGCACGACGGCGTTCGGCTATTATCACGACAATTTTATTGGCGCGGTGCAGCGGTTGACCGATCACATGCCGGACAATTCGGACAGCCCACGCGAAAAATTATGGCGCGTGCGGGCCGGTGAAGTGGTCCTTGCGCAAGGTGCGATTGAACGGCCACTCGTTTTTGACGGCAACGACACGCCCGGCGTGATGCTGTCGTCCGCCGCAAAGGTTTTCGCCAATCGCTACGGCGTCGCGGTCGGCACATTGGTCGCGTTGATGACCGCGCATGACAGCGGCTGGCATGATGTGTTCGCCTTGGCAAAAGCGGGTGTCGGTATAAAAGCGATCATCGATGTGCGCACCGAGGTGTCATCTGCGCTGCTGGACGAGGCCAACCGGCTTGGCATCAACGTGCACCTCAACCATAGCGTCACTGGCGTAAATGGTCGCCACCGGGTCACATCCATGCAGATCTGCAATAATGCCGATTATGTCGGCGCGCGCATCGATTGCGATACGCTGTTGATGGCTGGCGGTTGGACGCCGAGTGTGCATTTATGGTCGCACAGCAAAGGTTCGCTTGCATGGCGCGATGACATTGGCGCCTATGTTCCCGATCAACCGAACGAAAATGTGCGCTGTGTCGGGGCATGTTCAGGCGGCTGGGATTTTGGTAGCGGCGTGATTGTTGATGTGTTGCCAACGCCCAAGGACCAAAGCCGGATAAAGGCCTTTGTCGATTTCCAGAATGATGTCACGGCAAAGGATATCAAGCTTGCGGTGCGTGAGGGCTTTCGCTCCATCGAGCATATCAAGCGCTACACAACCAACGGCATGGCGACCGATCAGGGCAAGACATCGAACCTGAATGGCTTGCAAATTGCATCAACAGCCCTTGCCAAGCCGGTGACCGATATTGGTCTGACAAGCTTTCGCCCGCCATATACGCCACAGACTTTCGGTGCGTTCGCGGGTCATGCAAAGGGCGCATTGTTCCAACCGACACGGACGACCAATATCGACGGTTGGGCCGCGGAAAATGGCGCAGTGTTCGAACTGGTCGCACAGTGGCGGCGCGCGCGTTATTTCCCGCGCGCTGGCGAGGATATGCATGCGGCAGTGAACCGCGAATGCGTTGCCGTACGGTCGTCAGTCGGCATTTTTGATGCATCGACCTTGGGCAAGATTGAAGTCGTTGGCCCTGACGCCGCCGAATTCCTGAACCGCATGTATACCAACCCGTGGAAAGCGCTTGAGCCAGGCCGGTGCCGCTATGGGCTGCTTTTGAAAGAGGATGGGTTCATCACCGATGACGGTGTTTCGGCGCGGTTGGCGCCCGACCGGTTCCATCTGACCACCACGACTGGCGGTGCCGCGCGTGTGCTGAATATGATGGAGGATTATCTCCAGACAGAATGGCCTGACCTTGACGTCTGGTTGACCAGCACGACCGAGCAATATGCGGTCATTGCGCTGCAAGGTCCGAATGCGCGCAAATTGTTGGAGCCACTGGTGGAGGGTATTGACCTGTCCGCCGATGCTTTCCCGCATATGGCCATTCGCGAAGGCACAATCTGCGGCATTCCAACGCGCCTGTTCCGGGTGAGCTTCACGGGCGAACTTGGTTTCGAAATCAATGTGCCGACCGCTTATGGCCGTGCCTTGTGGGAACATTTGATGGCAGAGGGTGCGAAATTTGACATCACCCCCTACGGCACAGAGGCCATGCACGTTCTCCGCGCCGAAAAGGGCTTCATCATCGTCGGACAAGATACCGACGGCACCATAACCCCGTTTGATGCCGGTCTCGATTGGGCGGTGGGCAAGAAAAAGCCTGACTTTGTCGGCAAACGGTCAATGGCACGGCCTGACATCGTTGCGCCGGGGCGGAAACAATTGGTCGGGCTCCTGACCGATGACCCGAATGTTGTACTGGAAGAAGGTGCGCAGATTGTTGCCGACCCCCGTCAGCCAATCCCGATGACTATGATCGGCCATGTGACCTCTTCCTACTGGAGCGAAACGCTTGGTCGGTCGATCGCTTTTGCCTTAGTGGCAGGTGGGCACGAGAAGATGGGCGGCACGCTGCACATCCCTATGCCGGGCAAAACGCATGAGGCGAAAGTGAGCGGCATGGTTTTTTATGATGCAGAAGGAGCGCGGCTGCATGTCTGATGCCCTTTTCAGGAACGAACCCGTTTCTTCAACGCCGTACGTAGCCGATGGTGTCAGCATCAGCCTTGCTGCACCGCTGAAGCGCTATTCGCTGCGGGCGCGGACTGCCGACGCTCTGGAAACGGTGCTCAACGCAAAAGTGCCACAGAAAATCGGTGCGACCGAAGGTGGTATTGCATGTCTTGGTCCGGACGAATGGCTCCTGCGCACGCCAGCAGACACGGCGATGCCAACCGGCGCGGGATTGCCGGTTGCCATCACGGATATCAGCGAACGGTCTATCTGCCTCGTCCTTGAAGGGCCACGCGCCGCGGAGCTACTGATGACAGGTTGCCCGCTTGATCTCGACAATTTTGCGGTCGGTCGGGCCACACGAACAATTTATGAAACGGTCGAAATCATCATCATCCGTGAGGGTGAAGATCGTTTCCATGTGGAGGTGTGGCGCAGTTTTGCCGCATGGCTATGGACGGCGTTCACAGCGGCTGCCAGCCATTGATGGTGGCTTGAGACCTTAAGGAGAGTTCATTGGCCGATTGGGACAAAGCAATAGATCTGGGGAACTATGGCCAATCCAATCGCCATTGGGGTGGAATGCATATCAATCCCGCCGTCTTTTTCCCGACGGCAATTATTGCGTTCGCGGTTATCTTATTCAGCCTGATCGCGCCTAAAGCATCGGCGGACCTGTTTGCGGGCCTGCGGAGTGGTGCGGTTGCCCATTTCGACTGGTTCTTCATGATGTCGGGCAATGTCCTGCTGATCTTTTGCGTCGTGGTCGCACTTTCACCGCTGGGGAAAATCCGGTTGGGCGGCAAAGGCGCCACGCCTGATTATTCGCGATTGTCCTGGTTTGCGATGCTGTTTGGCGCAGGCATGGGCATCGGGCTGGTTTTTTATGGCGTGGGTGAGCCAGTCACCCATTTCACCTCTTCAATGGCAGGCGGTCCTGCGGCTCCGTTGGGTGGCGCCGTTGGCGACGCACAAGCGGCACGCAGCATCGCGATGGCGGCGACCATCTTTGACTGGGCGTTACATCCGTGGGCCATTTTTGCGGTCACCGGTCTGGCGCTTGCGCTCTTCAGCTTTGATTTCAAAATGCCGCTGTCGATGCGGTCGGCATTCTACCCCTTGTTTGGAAAGGCAGTTTGGGGCCGCACGGGCGATGTCATTGAAGTGCTTGCGGTCCTTGCGACTATCTTTGGACTGGCCACGTCGCTTGGGCTTGGTGCGCAGCAAGCGATGGCGGGGATCGTCTATCTTTACGGCGTAACGAGCTCGTCACTAACCATATTGGCGTTGATAGCGGTGATGGCAGGAATCACGTTTCTGTCGATCCGGGGTGGTATTGATCGCGGCATCCGCATTTTGAGCGAGGTCAACATGTGGGTTGCCTTTGCCTTGCTGGTGTTTGTCTTAACCACCGGATCCACGCTTCAGCTCATCGGCGATCTTGCGACCAATATCGTCAACTATCTGAAATTTCTGCCGGCCTTATCAAATCCGGTTGGCCGCACCGACACCGGTTTTTACAATGACTGGTCGGTTTATTACTGGGCATGGTGGATCAGCTGGGCCCCATTTGTGGGCATGTTTATGGCGCGCATTTCATTGGGCCGGACGGTGCGTGAATTCATTGCCGGGGCCATGATCGCGCCAAGCCTGCTGGGCATCTTGTGGCTAACGATTTTTGGGGACGCAAGCATCGCGCAAATCGTTGCGGGCAATATTGCGGACTTGACCAAAGCATCGCTGGATACGCAGCTATTTGTGCTGCTCGGCACTTTGCCTTGGGCGCAGTTCACGTCATTCGTTGCCATTGGCTTGATCCTGATCTTTTTCGTGACGGGCTGGGACTCGGGCACGCTGGTGATTGACACCATGACCGCGGGCGGACGCACCGATACACTGCTTCGGCAAAAGACCATCTGGCTGGTCGCGGTTGGCGGTATTGGCATCGTTCTGCTGCTCAGTGGAGGCCTCACGTCGCTTCAGGCGGGTGCAATTGCCACGGGCTTGCCCTTGGCTTTGGTATTATTGTGCATGTGTCTGGGTACGCTGAGAGGGTTGTTGGCGGTGCATCGCAATCCGGAGCGCAGTGGCAATATATAAGCGGACATTTTGCCGCTGGGTCGATGTCCCCAAAAGTGATGCAAGCCTGCAACGCAGCTGGCGCATAATCTGGCTATGTCGAAAATGCATAGCACTATTACTGGCGGTCTCGCATAGCCATTAGCTGAGGTAATATTAGCCATTGGCTATACCTGCACGCTTGGGAGGGTTGCTGCATGAAACTGCCACAAGAATTCGATCTGCACGCGCTCGAAGTATTCGTGATGACCGTCGAACTTGGCGGCATGTCGCAATGCGCATCCCATTTGCAGGTGACACAATCTGCGGTTTCCCAAACCATCGCGAAGCTTGAGGCCGGCATAGGCGCGTCGTTGTTTGACCGCACGATGCGGCCATTGGGCCTGACGGCCAGCGGCAAGTCGCTGTTTGCGCGCGGGCAAAAGCTGATTGCGCACGCCAGACTGGCCTATGACGAAGTCCGCGAGGGCGCAAACTTGCCGATATCGAGCATTACGGTTGCGATGTCATTCAGCCTTGCCAACCAACTGACCGCCCCGATTTTGCATAGTCTCGGTTCGCGGGCAGACCGGTGGAATATCCGTTCTGGTATTTCCATGGAGCATCAGGGCGAGTTTCTGGCGCGCGATATTGATATGCTCGTGACCGGTAGCTTCAATCTTGAGCATCGGGACACAGTCGAGCTGCACCCGGTGTTTGAGGAAAGCTTCATTCTTGTTTTCCCCAAAGATTTTCGAGAGCCGCTGGATCTTGTCGGCTTGCCATCGTCATTGCCGTTCATCCGCTTTTCACGGCTTACCGGAACGGGGCAGCAGATTGAGCGCCAGATTGTTCGGATGAAGCTGAAACTGCCGCAGATGGTTGAAGTCGAATCGTCGCATCAGCAATTGGCGTTGGTTGCGGCAGGGATTGGTTGGGCGATTACCACGCCGGTTTGTCTGGCGGCGGTGCCGGAACTGCTTTCCCAATTGCGCGCCGAGCCGATGACGAGGGGGCGTTTTTCACGGTCGGTTCAAGTCGTCGCGCGGATCGATGAATTGGGCGACATCCCGAGCCTAACCGCGGCCTTGTGCCAGCAGGTTTTGCAGGAAAAAATCTTTCCGCCGCTCATCGAGGAATATCCATGGATGGCGCAGCAATTGGCGTGGCCGTCGGCTTCGGTCGAAGGCGAGGAGTTGATAGCATGATGCGGCGTGTTGTGGTTGCCATTCTGAGCTTTCTGAGCGCCTCGGCTCACGCCAGCCCACCCAGTGTTCCCGGCGCCGATGCCCCCGAGCTTGCAGCGTTGGGTGCATATGGCGTTGGCTTTCGTTCCGTCACATTCACACATCGGGACCAGCCCGATGTCGAAAATGCACAAGCGGATTCCAGCACGGTTCGGCTCATCGACCGCAATGTGCAGGTAGACATTTGGTACCCCGCCACGACGAAAAAGGGTGCCAAACCCATCCTGTATCGCGGCAGCTTATGGGCAGAGCCAACGCTTCCGCCGGTCACGTTTACGCAAAAGGGTATCGCGGTTGCAGGAGCGCCGGTCGCAGGCCGCAAGCACCCGTTGGTCATCATAAGCCATGGCTATAGCAATAATCCAGCGGTTATGACGTGGTTGACCGAGAATCTTGCGTCAAAAGGCTATGTCGTCGCGGCGATCCATCATCGCGACCCAAACCCCTATGTCGTTGCACCTCGCACGCGTGCTGCGCCGAATTTCAACCGGCCGCATGACATTGTATTTGCGGCGGCGCAGCTCCGCGCCACTTTGGGGGATTTGATTGCCCCGGATAATGTTGCGCTTATTGGCTATTCACAAGGTGGTTATGGGGTGCTCACCGCAGGTGGCGCAACGCTTGATCCTGCGGGGCCGAATATGAAACTGGTTGCAGGTGGGTGGCTAAAGAAATTCGCGCGCGGCAGTGCCGATGCTGACGCTATCACAGTGCCAGGCGTCAAGGCTGTGGTGGCACTGGCGCCGGCGGGCGGGGCACCGAGCAGCGCATGGGGCGCCAATGGGCTCGCCGCGCTGAAGGCACCGCTGATGCTGATACATGGGGATAGCGACTTTACTGTTGATTATAAAACGGGCGCGCTGGCTGTCTTTGGTGGCGCTGTGAATGCCGACCGCTATTTGCTGACCTACAAGCAAGCTGGCCATTCCATCGCGCTCAATCCTGCGCCACCCGAAATGCGCGGTTCGCTGTGGGACATAGACTGGTTCGAAGACCCGATTTGGCGGCAGGACCGGATCAATGCCATCAACCTGCACTTTATTTCCGCGTTTCTGGCCGTGCATTTACAGGGCGACGAAAGCAAAAATGCGTATCTGAAAGTCGCCACCGAAAATTCGGATGATGGCGTGTGGAATGCGCCTGCCGGGACGCCATGGGGCGCGTATAGCCCGGGCGGTGAAAATGTTACCTTGTGGAAGGGTTTCCAGCAAAGGCATGCGCGCGGTATGACGCTTCGCTATGCGCCTAAAGCGTCAGACTGAGCGCTGCTGTCTTCCAAAAATGGATGATTGCTTCGCTGTAGCTGAGCGGAACATAGGCATGGCAGATCTCGTCATCCACCACATGCAGGCGAATATTGACATGGTCGATGATTGTTGCCGCGCTGCAACCGGACGAGAAATTCGGGTTTTCCGCATCGAAAACGCCGCCTTCCATCAACAATGTGCGCCAGCCTTTTCCAGAAAGCTGCACCCGCACAATGCTGCCGCCAATTGCGGTTAGCGCACCGTCATCGGCCAAGATACCAGACAGTGCCGACACATCGCCTTCGACCAACCAAACGGTGGGTTCATAGCGGATGAGACGGAGGGCATCATTGCCGTCAGAACGACCCATGGCTGGCAATGGAAAGCCTGCAGCTTTCTTGACCCTTGCCGCAACAGCCGCCGGGTTGCTCCATATCTCCAGAGCGTGAAGCGGCGCTGCGGGCAGCACTGTGATTGTTACATCAGTCACGATAACGCTCCCCGGCCGTGTCGTAGAAATGCGGTGCCACAACGCGGACCCGCGCCATTTGACCGCGCGTGGGCGAGGTTGCGATAAGCTCTTCGCCGTGACGCGCAAAGCCATCAGTCAATTGACCAAGGGCAACCGACCCGCCTTCCAGTATTCGAAACGCAGCCGCGCTGACATGGCCATGTGGTGAGGCGCCTTCGCCTGTGATAAGCATCGCGCCTTCGGGAATGTCACCCTCAATCGCCTCAAGCCCGACCAGTTGCCGTCGTCCGGCTTCGGACAAGGCAGGGCGCGATAGGCCGGACGCGCCGACATAGCCACCGGCCTTGTTGAGCATCTTGTCGAGCGCCAGATCATGCGGGGTCATCCGCCCATCGACTTCGCCACCGACGACCAGATGGCCTTTTTCGATACGCAAGAATTCCATGGCTTCAAGGCCATAGAGTGCGCCGCCCCGCGCGCTAACCTCGGCCTCGCACGCAGCCCAAACGGGGCCGGCATGGCTTGCCTCGACATAAATTTCGAACGCGCGTTCGCCGCTGTAGCTGGCAGCGAGGATGATAACCGGAACCCCGGCAATCATGGCCGGAACCGTCGACATATGGCGTGGCGGCTCCTCACCGATCAATGCCGCCAGCGTCGCCTTAGCTTGCGGCCCTGCGACAGCAATTCCGGCATAATGTTCCTGCACATTGACGGCTGAGACGCGTAAATGCGGGCAGAGATATTGGCGGACATACGAAATATGCGTCGCCATCCGGTCCGCGCCACCGGTTGAACTGGTCAACAGATAACGGTTCTCGTCCAACCGCCAAACCGTACCATCGTCGAAGACAAAACCGTCCTCGCGCAGCATGAATGTGTACCGGCCACGTCCAACGGCAAGTTTGCCAACCGTCGTTGCGCAGATGATTTCCAGAAACGCAGCGGCATCTGGCCCAGACACTTCAAACTTCGCGAGCGTCGACACATCGGTCATCCCGACATTTGAACGCACCGCTTTTGCTTCACGCATCGCCGCTTGCGCCAAACTTTCGCTGCCCACCGGATAGGCACGGGGGCGGAACCAATATCCCAGCGGCTGCCAGATCGGGTTCTTCGCCGCGTGCACATCGTACAGCGCAAGGCGACGAACATGTGCGCCCGCGTCTTTCGCGCCCGCGCCAGCCAACAAGCCCATCGTAACGGGCGTATATGGCGGACGGAATGTGGTCAGCCCGGCCTCAGGAATAGCCACGCCCTGCTTTTCGGCCAAGCGCCCGAGTGCCGCCATATTGCTCAGCTTGCCCTGATCGGTCGCCATTCCGAGTGTGGTATAGCGTTTGAGATGCTCAACCGAGCGATAGCCCTCGGCCCATGCCAGATCGACATCCGACAGCGTCACATCGTTCTGGAAATCGATGAAGCTTTTCTTTGGTTTGGAAACCGGGACGACATTGAACACCGGTTCGGGATTGGCCGCCCCGCCTATCGTCGTCACATTCTGACGCGATGTCGCAGGGACAAAGGCTTGCGCAGCATCGTTCCAATCGAGCGTGCCGCCTGCCTGCATGTGCAGATGCACCACGGGTGTGAAGCCACCGGAAACAGCGATCAGATCCGCATCCCAGCTTTTGGTCAGGCCATAGACAAGCGCGGTCACGCTTTTCAGGCAATGGCGCGCGCCTTTGGTCGAAAGCGGAACGGCATTGTTATAGACGGGAAGCCCGCTATCCGCGCCCGCCGGTGCTGGCCGTGCATCAAGGACGGCCACGATCTCAGCCCCAGCCGCCTTGAGCGCGTAGGCCGTTTTGTACGCGTCATCATTATTGGTCGCGATCACCACGCGTTTGCCCGGGACCACGCCAAAGCGCCGCACATAGGTACGCACGGCTTGTGACAGCATCACGCCGGGGCGGTCATTATGGGCAAAGGCCATCGGGCGTTCAATGCTGCCGGTCGCAAGTATCACTTGGCCCGCCCGCACATGCCAAAGCCGCTGCGCAACGCCATGCAGCGGGATTTGACCCGGCTCTGCTATGCGCTGTGTCAGCGTGACCAGATCATGTTCCCAATATCCAGACGCGGTGGTGCGTGTGAGGATGCGTCCTCCGGCGGCGCGGATGCGGGCTTGGGTCGCTTCCACCCATGCACCATCGAGATCTTGGCCGTCGCGGATTAACGAGGCACCGAGAATATTGTCCTGTTCGACGAGGATGACGCGTTTGCCGGCTTCAGCGGCTTCGAGAGCGGCGGAAAGTCCGGCTGGTCCGGCGCCGACCACAAGCACATCGCAAAAGGCCGCACGTTGGCTAAAATGGTCGGGGTCGGTCTTCGTCGGTGCATTACCAAGACCCGCCGCTTTACGAATGAAATATTCGTAGAACATCCAGCGTTTGGCCGAACCGAAAAAGGTCTTGTAATAAAAACCTGCAGATAATGCAGGCGCGGCCAAGCCAAAGACAGCGCCGATGTCGAATGACAGGTTCGGCCAGCGGTTCTGGCTTTTGGCGACCAGCCCTTCATACACAAAAACATCGGTGGCGCGGGTATTGGGTTCGGTTCGTCCGCCATCGCCGATGGTGACGAGCGCGTTGGGCTCCTCAACGCCAGCCGTCATGATCCCGCGTGGACGGTGATATTTGAAGCTGCGGCCAACAAGGCCAATGCCGTTGCGCAAAAGCGCGGCGGCAAGTGTGTCGCCCTGTTGCGCTTGATAGGTTTTGCCGTCGAAACTGAAATTTATCACGGCAGAGCCTCCGGACCAACGGCACGGGTGGCGCTGATTTCATTCGTCACACGGTTTCGTGCGATCACCATCCATGCACGGCATCCATAAGTGTGCCGCCAGATTTCTTCATCAACACCGCGTGGATTGTTGCGGGTGAAGAGCGACTTCATCGCCTCTTCTGGTGCAGCATCAAGCGACACTACCGCGTCTACAGTGCGTTCGTATATAAACTCCGCCTGATCGCGCGGGCCGCAATGGGGACAGGTGAACTGCATCATTAGCGACTGTTCGGCATTGGGCCGCTCCCTGTTTCATCGATTGTCGCGCCGCGTTCGAAACGGTCGAGCGCGAATGGCGCATTCAGGGCATGTGGTTTGCCGGTCGCGAGTGTGTGCGCATATGTCCAACCCGACGCGGGTGTCGCCTTGAACCCGCCATAGCACCAGCCGCCATTGAGAAAGAGGTTCTTCACGGGCGTTTCGCCAATGATCGGCGCGCCGTCAAAGCTCATATCGGTTACGCCAGACCATGTCCGCACCATGCGCAGACGTGATAGCGCCGGGACGAGCGCCAGGCCCTGTGCCACGGCACGTTCCATGACCATCGGATTGCCGCGTTGGGCATAGCTTGGCCAATTATCTGGATCACCGCCAAAGACGATGCCGCCTTTGTCGGACTGGCTGATATAGCAATGCAGTGATTGCGACATGATCACGCTGTTTATCATTGGCTTGACGCCTTCGGTCACCATCGCCTGCAACGTTTGCGATTCCACGGGCAGTTTGAGGCCCGCCAGCCCGGCGACATGGCCGCTATGGCCCGCAACGCAAATGCCGACGCGACCGGCGTTGATCCGCCCGCGCGTGGTTTCCACGCCGACCACTGCATCGCCATCGCGCACAAAGCCGGTGACTTCGCATTTCTGGATGATGTCGACGCCAAGGCTGTCTGCGCGGCGTGCATAGCCCCAGGCGACGGCATCATGACGGGCAGTGCCGCCGCGCCGCTGAATCAAGCCACCCTCAATCGGGAAACGTGCATCGCGTGACATGTCGAGCAATGGTTCCAGCTTTTGCACTTCGTCGCGGGTCATTAAATCTGCATCGATCCCGTCGCACCGCATCGCGTCGCCGCGTTCGGCAAGCTTGGTCATATCGGCGTCGCTGTGACCCAGAAACATTGCGCCGCGCGGCGAGAACATGACATTGTAATTCAACTCGTCGCTTAAATGCTCCCACATTTTCAGGCCGAATTCGAACAGGTCGTGCAATGGCTTTAGCCGATAGTTTGACCGAACAATTGTCGTGTTACGTCCGGTGTTACCACCGCCTATCCAGCCCTTTTCCAGAACTGCGATATTTTTCAGGCCATGGACCTTGGCAAGATAATAGGCCGTCGCCAGCCCGTGCCCGCCGCCGCCGATGATGATGATATCATAATGCGATTTAGGCTCCGGATCGCGCCACGCAGGTTGCCAATGCTTCTGCCCGTTCAAAGCACCGCGCAGCAATCCGAAAGCCGAATATTGGCTCATGAAATCGGCATCCACCCGCGCTTTTCGCGCCAATCGGACTCGAGATTGTCGAAACGCGATAGTTTGAGGATATCGATATCCGCAAACGAGCATTTCCCGTCAATCACCAAATCGCGGATCGCATGACCCGACGCTGGTGATAGGCCGAAGCCGACGCTCGACATCGACGCGACCACGACATTGTCCGGGCTGGTGAGGCGGTCGATGATTGGACGGCCGTCGGGCGAATTTTCGATGATGCCAGCCCAGCTGCGGATGACATTCAGATGCGCGGCCTTAGGCAAAAGTTCTGCCAATCGTTTCGCAAGGTTGCGGGCCAACGGCGTTGAAGGACGCGCGGCCGGACCAGTTGCGTCGACATCAAGCCACTCATGCGGGCCACCGCCATAAGCGAGGTTCCCGCGCAGCGTTTGGCGGCCATAGATTTTGTGGCCGTCAACGCCGCCGAGCGGCATCATTGGCGCAGGTTCCGTGATGATCATTTCCGCGCGGGCGGCTGCCAATGGCACGTTGACGCCAAGCTGTGCCATCAGTTGTGGAATCTGCGGTCCTGCGGCCACCACGACAGCGTCACAACCATAAGTGGCGTTCGCGGTCTTCACGGCCGTCACCTTGCCGCCAGCGGTTTCAAAACCGGTTACAGGGCTGTGCTGAACGATTTTTCCGCCCAGATCCTGCAGAGCCCAAGCATAAGCCTGAACACTGCGCTGTGGGTTTGCGTGTCCGCCAAATTTATAATGCACACCGCCAAAGCTATTGTCGCCTGCCAATGGCACGGCCTCTTGCACCTGCTTAACGTCCAGCAATTCCACCGGATGGTTCAGCCGCGTGTGACGTTCGGCAATGAAACGATATTGTTCCCACTGCCGTTCAGTCATCGCAATCAGGATGCGGCCTTTCTGGTGCTCGGTCGGATAGCCAAGCAATTCGTCCATTTGCGGCCAAAGGCGCTGCTCTTCGTCAAACAACGGGCTCGAATAATGCGATGCACCGCCGCCGTTACGTCCGGAGGCTTCCCAACCGACGATGAACTTATCGAGTACTGTTACCTTGACCCCCGAACGCGCAAGCCACCAGCCCGCACTCAGGCCCGTAACGCCGCCGCCGACGATGACAACTTCCGAACCGCTCATGTGTACATCCCCGTGTAAAGCATCTCGCGATGCTCATCCTGATAAGGCGTATTAAGATCTTCCACCGGCACCCATTGGGTCGGGATACCAAACCAGACATCCCATGCCGCCTCCATTTCCGCAGGCTCATCCCATTCAGCAAGGATTTTGAGCGGCAGCGGACGAACCGGCGCACGGTGGCTGGCGAGCGGGATTGAGCCGAATGGCTTGTCCGCCTCAATCGCCAGCAACATTGCAACTTGATCGCGGCAACGGCGACCTTGGCACACGCCCATGCCTGCGCGCGTCAGCCGCTTGATCTGGTCCGGATTGGCCGGGCCGTCCTCAAGCAACGTGCCCAGCGAACGGGCGCACATGGGCGCCGGACGAGATAGGTAATTCGGGGGCTGCACGCCAATCAAATCGGCGCGCGTGACTTCTTCGCACTGGCAAATGATCGTGTCATCGGCGCTGATGTCAGATAGCGCGCGCATCCAGTCCATACGGTAGGCGATATGGTCGAAACCGCTATCCGCAAGCCCTGCACAATCGCCCACTGCGGTGACGGAAGGTTCGCCGGCCGGAATGTAACCGCCCCGCGTGGCGTTAAGCGCGCGCGGACCGTGCATCGCATCAACCAGTTCGATCGACGGGATCAGGCCAATAGCGACGCAGATCGTGTCACAGGCGATCACGTCTCCGGTCGATAGTGTTGCGCTTTCAATGCCGTTGATGCCGCCTGTTGCCGATGTAATGGTCTGTCCGCAGTGGATGGCGATGCCAGCGGCTGCGACCTTGGCGACCAGTTCGGAATGCCCTTGCGGTGCATCGCGGACTTCAATCAAGCCAACCACGTCGATACCGCGCGCCTGCGCCAACAGTGCTGTTTCGAGCGCGAGATCATGCGAGCCCAATACCAAAATGCGCTGTCCTGCAAATGCCTCATAACGGGTAAGCAGCATTTGAAGCGCCGCCGCGCCCATAACGCCGGGCTGGTTCCATCCGGGGAAAGACATCGCCAAATCGCGCGCGCCGGTCGCAAGGACAATTTTATCAAAACCGACCAACCATGATCGTTCGGAATCGGCGAGGCCGACAACTTGCTGCGGCAGGCTGGCGACGCCGGGACCATTGCGGTAAACACCCCATGCTGTTGTGCCGAGTAACAATTCGACCCCGGCATCCATCGCGGTTTCAAGCGCGGGCATGCTCATGAAGATAGCTTCGAGCATGCGCTCTGTATTTTGTGTCGCTGCGGTCATCCGCCCGCCAAAATATAGCGGTATATCATTGCCCATCAAAGCGCCCGAAACGGGGTTTTCATCGACCAGAAGCACTTTTGCTCCGGCTGTCGCTGCCTCGATCGCCGCAGCAACGCCGCTTGGCCCCGCGCCAACAACAACAATATCATAATGCGTTTCAGGAGCGCTGCGCGTTCCATTAATCGCGCATATATCGGTTCCGGTAAAATTCAGTTCCATTACACCGCCTCCAGCGCTTGGCGTAAATCGCCTATTAAATCGTCAACATGTTCCAACCCGACAGACAGTCGGATCGTGCCATCGGTAATACCGCCTGCCAAACGCTGGGCGGGGGGGACCGCATAATGCGTTGTGCTCGCCGAATGGCAGATTAAAGTTTCCGAACCACCCAGACTGACCGCTAGCTTAAGCAGCTTTAATTGGTCAAGCATACGGAAGGCCTCTGCCTCACCGCCGTGCAGGTGGAACGAGAATGTCGAACCGGCTGCCTTGCACTGCCGGTCATAGACCGCGCGACGAACTGTGCCGGGTTCAAGGAAACCCAAATAGGTCACGCCTGCGACCTTGGGATGATCGCGCAGAAATTCGGCAACGCCGCGTGCGTTTTGCATCGCACGCTCGGTGCGCACAGCGACCGATTCCAATGAACGCAGCACCAACCATGACGTATAGGGATCAAGGTGATTGCCCCATGTCGTGCGTTGCATGCGCAGATGGTCGATCAATTCCTTGCGACCGGAAATCCCGCCTGCGAGCAGATCGCTATGCCCGCCGCAATATTTCGTCAGCGAGGTCATGCAGAGGTCGACACCATGTTCGATGGGCCGCTGTGCGAATGGTCCGAGCAAGGTGTTGTCGACCACTACCAATGGTCTGTGTCCTTGCTTTGCACCGACTTCGTCCGCAATCCGCACCATCAGATCAAGATCAACCACGGCTGCGGTCGGGTTAGCGGGTGTCTCGGCAATGATAAGCTTCAATGGCCCCTTGGCCATCGCTTCATCCGCCGCTTTGCGGACATCGTTTTCGTCTGTGCCATCGGTATAGGCAGCGACATGCGATCCGAATTGCGGCATGATGCTGTTGTAGAGCATATCAACGCCGCCATAGATGGGGCGGCCATGCAATACGCTGTCGCCGGGGCGAACATAGGCCAGCGCAATGCTCGAATGCGCGGCCATGCCGCTGGAATATGCAACCGCTTCCTCTGCGCCATCAATTGCCGCGAGGCGTTTTTCGAGGAAGTCCAACCCGGGATGCCCCAACCGCGAATAAATGTGGTTGGTTTCGCCCACCAGCGGCCCCGTGCCGTCAAAATAGGCCTCATGCACATTCTTGGCATGTTGAGCCGAGGGATAGACAAAGGTGGATGTCATGAAGATCGGTGGCTTGACCGATCCCATGCCCATTTCCGGGTCATAACCAAATGCGACTGCCAGCGTTTCGGGACGCAACCCCTTGTTGTTATCCTTTGCCATGGGTTGCAATATAATCACGAGCCTTGTCGCAATAATAGTCGGTAAAACGCAAAGCGAGCATTTCGGCTTCTTGCGAATAGGGGCCGGGGGTGTAGCCGGGGCTGTTAACGCCCACTTGATTGTTTTCGGCCAGCGTTTTGTCTTCCAAATTTGTCATGGTCCACAAAGCGATGAGCTTTTCGACATCATAATCGACGCCTTCGACGGCATCTTTATGGACATACCATTTGCCGGTGACATGGGTTTCATTAGGGCCGACGGGCATAGCGCTGAACATGAAAACATGGTCTGCAGTGCAATGGACGAAACAATGCGGGTCAACCGCCCAGCGCATCGAACCGATATCGCCTTCATTGGCGTCGCACATCAGCTTTTTGGACAGGTGCTTCCCATCGCCCGATATCGAGACGCAGCCCTCGTTCAATGCAAAGCGCGCGATTTGCCAATAATGCCCCTCAACCGGGGTTTGCGGTAGGCCAAGCGCGTCCATTTTTTCTTCGAAAGCCATGACGCGTGCATCTTCGCCGCTATCAAAATGCTTCGACATTCCGACCGGGAATGTTTTTGACAGTTCGGGGTGGCCGGTGCTGCAATGATAGCATTCGCGGCCATTCTCCATAACCAGTTTCCAGTTGGCATTTTCGACCAGAACGCTCTCATACGCCAGCTTTGCGTCTTTCAATTTATGCGGCGCTGCATATTCAGCAAGCTTTGCGCTAAAGTCGTCAATGGGTGGCGGTGTTTCGGATAGGCAAATGAAAATCGCCCCTGCAACACATTCGATAGCGACAGGTTTCAGGCCATGTTCGGCTTTGTCAAAATCATCGCCCATCCGGTTTGCGGCAAACAAAGAGCCATCCAGATCATATGTCCAACGATGATAAGGGCAAACCAGCTTTGGTGCGGTCCCGCTGCCGACGGCGCAAATCATGGAGCCGCGATGGCGGCAGCTGTTGTGAAAGGCGCGGATTTCGCCCTGCCGATCACGCGTAATGATAACCGGCCATTTGCCGACCATCATCGATAGATAGCTTCCCGCTTTGGGCAGTTCGCATTCGAGACCGGCCATAAGCCAGCTTTGGCCGTAAATAGCGGCCATATCGAAATCGAAGCTATCAGGATCGGTGTAAAGACCCTGCGGTAAGGTGTGTCCTTCGCGACGCTGCTGGAACAGCGCGTCAATCCGCCCTAAGTCCATTTTTATGCCTTTGGTTAGTTTTCCCCAGATTTGAGAATGGGCCACTTGTCCGGTCTAATAAAATCGCATTTTCGCATAGCCCTATCTCAAAATGTCGGGCAGTGACGTCATTGGAAACCAATATGCTTTTGAAAGGTCGATTCCATTTCCAACCGCAGTAATATTAACCGTCGTTGGTTGCCGTTGAATGCCTTGCGCGCCTTTGAAGCGGTGGGGCAGAATTTGAGCTTCACAGGCGGCGCATCGGCGCTTTCGGTGTCGCAAAGTGCCATGAGCCGGCATGTCGGCGGGCTTGAGGAATTGCTGGGCAAGCAACTCTTCGTCCGTGATGCATCGCGCCTATTGCTAACCCCTGCAGGAGAAGAGCTGTTGCCCGTCTTGAGCAACTGCCTCGACCG
>CALDKP010000427.1 GCA_937898535.1 uncultured Sphingomonadales bacterium
CGCGGATCGATCCGGTGAAATATCAGGGCGTGGAAATCATCCCGTTGCAGTTCCTGAAAGCTGTGCTGCCCGAACCTGCCAGCCTTGGCCCGACGACCAAGGGCAAGACCAATATCGGCTGCATCGCCACCGGTATCGGCAAGGACGGCAAGGAAAAGACGCTCTACATCTACAACATCTGCGACCATGAAGATGCCTATGCCGAAACGGGCAATCAGGCGGTCAGCTATACCACTGGCGTGCCAGCGATGATCGGGGCCGCCATGCTACTTACGGGCAAATGGTCCGGCGCGGGCGTTTGGAACATTGAGCAGTTTGATCCCGATCCCTTCATGGACATGCTCAACGCGCATGGTCTGCCGTGGCAGGTGAAGGAACTGGACGGACCTTTGACCTTCTAATGGAAACCAAAGCCGGCGATCCTGGCGCATTTGCGCATTTTGACCTGTATCGCGTTCCATCGCCGGCATTTGTCGTCGATGAAGCGGCGCTGCGGCGGAACCTTGCTATCCTCGCGGATGTAAAGGCACGGTCGGGTGCCAAAATTCTATGCGCGATGAAGGCGTTTTCCATGTGGAAGGTCGCACCCATCATCGGCGAATATCTCGATGGTGTATGCAGCTCTGGTCTTTGGGAATCCCGGCTTGCCCGCGATTATTACAAAGGCGAGATCGCAACCTATTGCGCTGGCTATAAAGAAGCAGACATGGCCGAAATCGTTGAGATTTCTGATCATGTCATTTTCAATAGCCCCCGCCAGCATAAACGTTTCGCAGCATTCCTGAACGACAGCGTGGATGTCGGGCTTCGGCTCAATCCCGAGCATGCCGAGGGTGAAGTTGCGAAATATGACCCCTGCTCGCCCGGTTCACGCCTGGGCTTCCCTGTAAGCCAGCTTAGGCCAGAACATTTGGACGGCGTGTCCGGTCTGCATTTTCACACCTTGTGTGAGCAGGATTTTGAACCGCTCAAGCGCACATGGGAAGCTCTAAAACCAAAGATCGCGCCCTATTTTGGTCAGTTGCGTTGGCTGAACTTTGGGGGCGGTCATCACATCACCCGCGCGGATTATCAGCGCGATGACCTTGTTGCATTCATTCAGCAAGTCCGCGCTGAAACCGGCCTCGACGTCTATCTTGAACCCGGCGAAGCGATTGCGCTTGATGCCGGCATATTGATCGGCGAACTGCTCGATGTGTTCGAAAATGGTTTGCCCGTCGGCATCACCGATATCAGCGCGACCTGCCACATGCCTGACGTCATTGAGGCACCTTACCGCCCTGCGATGCTTGGCGAGCTTCAGGACGGCCCTGCGGTGCGTCTGGGGGGTCCAAGCTGCTTGGCTGGCGATATCATCGGTGATTACCGTCTTCCCGTCGCTGCAGAGGCCGGAGCGCGCTTTGCGTTCCTTGATCAGGCGCATTATTCGATGGTGAAGACGAATACCTTCAATGGCGTGCCGCTTCCCTCAATTTGGCTTTGGAACAGCGACGCAGACGCGTTGGAATGTGTTCGCGCATTCGACTGGACCGAGTTTAGGGACCGGCTCAGCTAAAAACGTAACGAATCACTTTACATACCCCCCCGCTTTTCATAAGGGACGCCTCCGCTGCCCCAGGGGGACTTCCAATAACCGCAAGGCAGCCTTGTTGTTTCACGTTATTTTTTTGGGGGTCCCTTGAGTTGTACGAGAAAACTGACGCACTTGCTGTAGTCCGCGCCCTCCGCCCGGACGAACCAATCACGCTATTACGCCCGCACGCTGCTTCGCGCGCCGCCCGTTTCTTTGTTGAGAAGTTTCAGGGTAAGTCGCTGTATGCCGTAAAGGCCAATCCTTCGCCTGCATTGCTTGAAACATTGTGGGAAGCGGGCATCACCCATTATGACGTCGCTTCGCTTGGCGAAGTGCGTTTGGTGAGCAAGTTCCTGCCGGATGCAAAGCTGTGCTTCATGCATCCCGTAAAAAGCGAACGCGCCATTGCGCAAGCTTACCACAATCATGGGGTTCGGACATTCAGCCTCGATAGCCATGAGGAATTGGAAAAGATCGTGCGTGCCACCGATGGCGCGACCGATCTTGAACTGTGCGTGCGCATTCGCGTGTCATCAGAGCATGCGAAACTCAGCCTTGCTTCAAAATTTGGCGCAGATCCATCCGAAGTAGCAGATCTGCTCGTCGCGACCCGTCAGGTCGCCGACAGCTTGGGCATTTGCTTCCACGTTGGAAGTCAGGCGATGACGCCAGCCGCGTATGCCGAGGCAATGGAGCATGTTCGTGCCGCCATCGTTGAAGCATCGGTCACGGTTGATATTGTCGACGTGGGCGGCGGTTTCCCATCGGTCTATCCCGGCATGGAGCCACCCGCGCTGGAAGGCTATTTCGACGTCATCCACAATTGCTTTGAAGACCTTCCCATCAGCTACTCCGCCGAATTATGGTGTGAGCCGGGCCGCGCTTTGTGCGCAGAATATGCGTCGTTGCTGGTGAAGGTCGAAAAACGCCGTGGCCAAGAACTGTTCATCAACGACGGTGCTTATGGATCATTGTTTGATGCAGCGCACATCGGCTGGCGCTTCCCTGTGGCGCTTCAGCGTTCGGACACTTCAATTGGTACCCAGATGGCTGAATTCAGCTTCTACGGGCCTACCTGCGACGATATGGACCATATGGCGGGGCCCTTCATCCTTCCCGATGATGTGCAAGCCGGTGATTATATCGAAGTCGGCATGCTGGGCGCATATGGCTGTGCGATGCGGACCGAGTTCAACGGCTTTGGCGAGACCGACACTGTTCCGGTCGAAGACGAACCCATGGCAAGCCTTTACGCCCAGTTGCCCGCCAATGACGCAAGCTATGTTGTGAAGATCGGCAAGCGGTCCGCGCAATAAGTTGCAATTGACAAACATTCTGAGGTGCAGCACCCTCCCCATCTAACGACGGGGAGGGTTTTTATATGAATACGCCTATCTTGGCGCCTGCAGCGGTATTGGTGCTGTGGTCCGTTTTCATGATGTACTGGCTCATGGCGGCACGGCTTCCGGCCATGGCGAAAATCGGTTTGGATCTGAGCAAAGCTGCGCCCGGCGGACGGGGGCAAGACATTGACCCTAATTTGCCGCCGCCGGTGGCTTGGAAGTCCCACAATTATGCACATCTCATGGAACAGCCCACGGTGTTTTATGCCGCGGTTGCAATTTTGGCCATTTCTGGCGGGGCAAGTGCAACGTCTGTGTATCTGGCGTGGGGTTATACCGTTTTACGCGTGATCCACAGTGTTTGGCAATCGACGGTCAATACCGTCAGTGTCCGTTTTATGCTGTTTCTGTTGTCATCATTGTGCCTGACGGTTTTGGCCGTACAAGCCGTGCTTGCAACAATTTAAAGGGGGAGAGTTAATATGAATAGTGCAATATTAGGACCAGTCGTCGCGCTTGCCGCATGGACGATGATTATCTGGATATGGATGTATGCCACGCGCATACCCGCCATGAACCGCGCAGGGATTGATGGGTCGAAGATTGTTGGTTCCTCCGCCGGCGCCTTGCGCGATGCGCTTGCTGCCAAAGGCGAAGAAAAAGCTTCTTGGGTTGCAGACAATTACAACCACTTACACGAAGCACCTACGGTGTTTTATGCGGTATGTTTGACACTTGCCATGGTTGGTCAGGTCTACAATCTGAATGCAACGATTGCTTGGGTATATGTCGGCCTTCGGGTGGCACATAGCTTGGTACAAATTTTGTCGAACCGCGTTCTCATTCGGTTTGGACTATTTGCATTGTCGTCAGTGGCACTCATGATGCTCGTCGCACATGCCGTAATGGCGGTGCTGTTACACTAACGGCTGAATTGCCCAACCAGCTCGATATGGGTTGACCAGCGGAATTGCCCAACAGGCCAAATCCGCTGCAACCTGTATCCAGCGGCAACCAATGTCTTTGCATCCCGCGCGAAACTTGCGGGATTACAGCTAACATAAGCAATTGACGGAACCGTAGAAGCGGCAAGGTTTGCGACCTGCTCCTTTGCTCCAGCGCGCGGCGGATCAAGCACGACGGTCTGGAAGCGGTTGAGTTCCTCAGGCGACAGCGGCCGGCGGAACAGGTCGCGATGTTCCGCAAATATAGTGCGGCCCGACCGGCCCGCAGCAGCCTTGAGCGCTAGACTGGCCTGAAGATCAGCCTCACCCGCATAAATCTTTCGCCCCGCGCCCATCGACAGCGCAAATGTCCCTGAACCGGCAAACAAATCCGCCACGATGGTGTTTTCGCCGATAATCTCATTTACGGCCTGCACCAGAGCGGCCTCGCCATCCAGTGTTGCCTGCAGGAAACCATAAGGCTGGTAACCCACAGCAACACCGCCCAGCGTGACTGTAACGGGCTCTGGCTCATAAAATGGAACGGGTCCGTAGCCTTCATCCAGTGACAGGCGCGCAAGGCCATAGGTTTTCGCAAATTCCGACAAGGTCTCGTGCGTATCGAGATCATTGGCGATCCAGTTTTCAATCAATACGTCAACGCCTTGATCGACCATCGCCAGCTTGATCTGAACCTGACGCGCACGGTTCAGCCGTGGTTCCAGCAGGCTGCGCAGCGGCTTAAGCAGTGCGAACAGTTCTGGCGTCACGACGTCACATTGCCTTAAGTCTATGATACGGTGACTTTTCTCGGTGCTGAAGCCCAGTTGAAACTGTTTCCCTGCCCATGCCGAACGCACCGCTATACGCC